>JAJTBQ010000399.1 GCA_021286835.1 Thiomonas sp. | reverse complement strand
AGGGTCAGGTCGCTGAGTTCCGGGCTGAAGGTGGCGGCCAGATTGTCGCCGCCGCTTTCGATGAACACGATGTCGGCGTCCGGAAACTGCTCCAGCATGCGGTCGACCGCTTCGAGATTGATCGAGGCATCTTCGCGGATGGCGGTGTGCGGGCAGCCGCCTGTCTCCACGCCCATGATGCGCTCGGGTTCGAGCGCGCCCGCCACCGTGAGCAGCCGCTGGTCTTCCTTGGTGTAGATGTCGTTGGTCACCACCACCAGGTCGTAGCGGTCGCGCATCGTCTTGCACAGCATTTCCAGCAAGGTGGTCTTGCCCGAGCCCACCGGCCCGCCGATGCCCACGCGCAGCGGTGGCAGACGTTTGCTGCGGTGGGGAATGTGGTGCAGGGGGCTGGCGGTGTGTGCGGTGGTCATGATCGGAACAGGCGGGAATATTGGGTTTCGTGGCGGCTGCTGAGGATGGCCAGCAAAGGCGAGAAACTCTGCCAGGCGTCCATTCGGTCTTGCAGATTTCGTGCCTGCTGCACGGCGGCGGGGATGTCGACGCTGAGCGCGGCGAGCAGGCGCTGCCCCGCGCTCTGCCCCAGTGGCACCACGCGCATGGCAGCCTGCACCTGATTTTCCAGCCAAGAGAAAGCCAGGGCGTGAGCCATCTGCGCGGCGTCGAGCCCGAGGGCGTGGCCGCCCAGGGCGAAGGCCAGCGGCCAGGCCGGGGCGGGGCTGAGTTGCGCGGCCAGCGGCAGCAGGGGATGGTCGGGGTGCAGCTTGCGCAGCCACTCCAGCATGGAGCGGCCCATTTGCTCGGTCTGCAGCCGCAGCTCGGCGGATTCGCGGGTGGCGAGCACCCAGGTCTGGAGGGTCTGCAGTGCAGCGATGTCGCCCGCGGCCCATGCGGCATGCGCGGCGCAGGCGGCAGGCAGCTCGCTGCGCGCCAGGGTGAGCTGGAGCTGGCCGCGCAGCCAGAGCAGGGTCTGCGCGTCGTCGGTGACCAGGCCCGCCTCCACCGCGGCTTCCAGCCCTTCGGAATAGCTGAACCCGCCGACTGGTAAGGCAGGGGAGGACAGCCACATCATCGCGATTTGCGGCGGGACGATCTCCCCCTCCCAGCCTCCCCCGCCACTGGTGAGCTCCCTCCCCACGCGTGGGGAGGCTTTCGACTCAGTGCCCATGTCCCGTGTGGCCGTGAGTGTGGTCGTGGGCATGCGAGTGGTCGTGATGTCCGTCATGCGAATGCCCATGAGCATGTCCATGCCCTTCCCCATACGCCCCGGCTTCAGGCTCGAACGCAGCCTGCGCCTCGCCGACGATCAGGTGCATGCGGCGCAGCATGTCGGCCAGCACCGGGTCAGGTTCGAACTGCAGGCAGTCGGCCTGCACCTCCAACTGCACATGGCGGTTACCCAGGTGATAGGCCGCCCGCATCAGATCGGTCGGCGTGCCATGCTCGGCGCAGGCGCGCACCTGCAGCACGGGCTGCGGCGCGGCCTCGATGCGCAGGAACGACCCGTCCTCCGCCACCAGCACGTCGCCCCCACGCAGCACGGTGCCACGCGGCAGGAATACGGCGATATGGCGCCCCGTGCTGTCGTGCGCGTCGAAGCGGCTCTTGCTGCGGGTGTCCCAGTCCAGGGACAGCGTGGCGGCGCGAGCGCGCAGCGCCGGAGCGAGGCCGCGACCGGCGGGAAGATGTTTGTTGGCGGTGAGCATGG
>JAJTBQ010000398.1 GCA_021286835.1 Thiomonas sp. | reverse complement strand
GCCTCGCCTCATGAACCCTCTGCAGCATGCCCAATAGGGGCGCGCGCCTTATAGTGTCGGGTTCGCTTTTTGCATCGCAGCCCATGAATGACGCCTCATCCTCGTTTGAACCGCTGGCCAGCACCCAGGCCGAGGCGTTGATTCGCGTGCGCGGGGCGCGCACCCACAATCTGAAGAACATCTCGCTCGATCTGCCGCGCAACAAGCTGGTGGTCATCACCGGGCTGTCGGGTTCGGGCAAGTCGTCGCTGGCGTTCGACACGCTGTACGCCGAGGGGCAGCGCCGCTATGTGGAAAGCCTGTCAGCCTATGCGCGGCAGTTTCTGCAGTTGATGGAAAAGCCCGATGTCGATCTGATCGAAGGGCTGGCCCCGGCCATTGCGATCGAGCAGAAGGCGACCAGCCACAACCCGCGCTCCACCGTGGGCACGGTCACCGAGATTCACGATTACCTGCGGCTGCTGTACGCCCGCGCGGGCACGCCGCATTGCCCCAACCATCCCGACGAGCCCTTGCAGGCGCAGACGATTTCGCAGATGGTCGATGCCCTCGTCGCCTGGCCCGAGGGACGCCGCCTGCTCATTCTCGCGCCCCTGCCCGAGGGCCAGGCCGGGGCGTCGGCCGCCGGACGGCTGGAGGCGCTGCGGGCGCAGGGCTTCGTGCGTTTTCGGCTCGACGGCGCGGTGGTCGATGCGCAGAGCCTGCCCGACGCGGACGCGCCGCCGCCGCAGCGTATCGAGGTGGTGGTGGACCGCATCAAGACCGGCCCCGATCTGCGTCAGCGCCTGGCCGAGAGCCTGGAGACGGCGCTGCGCCTCTCCGAAGGCGCGGTGGTCGCGTTCGACGCCGACAGCGGCGAGCTGACCACGTTTCACAGCCGCCCCACCTGTCCGATCTGCGGCACGACGGCGCCGCTGCTCGAACCCAAGCTGTTCTCCTTCAACAATCCGGCCGGCGCCTGCCCGAGCTGCGACGGGCTGGGGCAAGTGGAACGCTTCGATCCGGCGCGGGTGGTGGCCCACCCCGAGCTCAGCCTGGCGAGCGGCGCGATTCGCGGCTGGGACCGGCGCAACGCCTTCTATTTCCAGATGCTGCAGGCGCTGGGCGAGCATTACGGCTTCGATCTCGACACGCCCTACGAGCAGTTGCCGCAGGCGGTGCGTCAGGTGCTGCTGCATGGCAGCGGGCCGGAGGCCATCGCTTTCACCTATCTCAACGATCGCAACAAGCCCACGATCAAGACCCATCCCTTCGAGGGCATCGTGCCCAATCTCGAACGCCGCTGGATCGAGACCGACAGCCCGGCGGTGCGCGAAGAACTCGCGCGCATGCGCACTGTGCAGACCTGCCCCGACTGTCTGGGCGCGCGTCTCGGGCCGGTGGCGCGCCATGTCACCGTGGGCGGCGAGCGTCTGCAGGCGCTGGCGCATCGCCCCCTGCGCGAGCTGCACGACTGGTTCGCCGCGCTGCAGCTCGAAGGCCAGCGCGCCGAAGTGGCGGCGCGCCTGGTGATCGAGATCGGCAGCCGCCTGCGCTTTCTCATCGACGTGGGGCTGGACTATCTCACTCTCGACCGCAGCGCCGACACCCTGTCGGGCGGCGAGGCGCAGCGCATCCGCCTGGCCAGCCAGATCGGGTCGGGCCTGACCGGGGTGATGTACGTGCTCGACGAGCCCTCCATCGGCCTGCACCAGCGCGACAACGACCGCCTG
>JAJTBQ010000397.1 GCA_021286835.1 Thiomonas sp. | reverse complement strand
GTGGCGCCGCGTGCCGCGCCCCAGCCATCGGCTTCACGGCCCCTCAGCAACGCGGCGCCAGCCCCGCCGGCCGCCTGGCCGCCGTCCACCCGGCTGAGCTACACCATCACGGGCTACTGGCGAGGCAACCTGCACGGCAGCGGCGCCTTGGTGTGGACCGTCGACGGCGACCACTACGACGCCACGCTCTCCGGCCGTGCGCTGATCGGCTTTGCCTACCGCAGCATCGGCCGCATCGACGGCGACTGGCTCGCCCCCTCGCGCTACACCGAGCGTCTCTTCACCCGCGAAAAATCGGTGCGCTTCGACCGCGACGACGACACCCTGCACTTCAGCGCCAGCCCCGACGTCGTACCCTTGCCGCCCCATGTGCAGGACAGCGCCAGCCTGTTCCTGCAACTCGCCAACCGCCTCACCCGCCATCCCGAAACCTTCCACCCCGGAGCCACACTCACCTTTGACGTGGCACGGCCCAGCGGCATGACCGACTGGACTTTCACCGTCGCAGGCATGGAGACCGTGGCCACCCCGACGGGGCCTCTGTCCTGCTGGCATGTCGTGCGGCACGCCGCCGACCCCAACCAGCTCGGCGCGCAGATCTGGCTGTCGCCGCAGTTGCAGAACCTGCCGGTGCAGATCCGGCTGCAGCATGCCGCCGACAGCTATCTGCTGTTCACCCTCGATCACGCCGAACAGCAAGCCCCGCCCCAAAGCCCCGCCTCGGCCGCGCCATGAAAAACGCCGCGCAGTGCGCGGCGTCCACAGCGTTGAGCCAACCGTGCTCAATGCGGCGGCAGAACCGGAATCATCCAGCTCAGCACATGCTGCTGCAGATACACCAGGATGCCCAGCAGGAAAGTGAGAAACACGCTGTGCTTGAAGGTCCGGGCGAACACCACGCCCTCCTTGCCCTTGAGCGCCGTGGTCGACACGCCGGTGGCGATGTTCTGCGGCGAAATCATCTTGCCCATCACCCCGCCGGACGAATTGGTCGCCGCCATCAGCACCGGATCGAAACCCAGCTGCCGCGCCGCCACCACCTGCAGATTGCCGAACAAGGCGTTGCCCGACGTGTCGCTGCCCGAAAGGAACACCGCCACCCAGCCCAGGAAGGCCGACACCAGCGGGAACAGCGCGCCCACCCCCGCCACCCCCAGACCCAGCGTGTAGCTCATGCCGGAATAGTTCAGCAGCAAAGCCAGCCCGACGATCATGCACACCGTGAGCACGGCGATGCGCACCTGCACCCAGGCATCTCGCATCGCGGCGAAGAACTGCCCCACCGGCAGGCGCACCATCACCGCTGTGATCACGGCCGACAGCAGAATCGCCGTGCCCGTCCCCAGAGGCTGGAAGTCCCACAAAGCGGCATACGGCTTGTTGTAAAGCGTGATGAACACCTGCTTGTCCAGGCCGGGCCACAACACCTTGACTTCGCCCACGGTGAAGACCTTGGCATAGACCCAGAAAATCACCACCACGGTGATGACCACCCAAGGCAGCCAGCCGCCATAGCCCACGCGCTGCACCCCGGGGGCGCGCGCCGGCCGGTCGATGGCAAACGCCGGATCATGGGCCGGCGACCAGATCTTGAGGAAAGCCACCGTCAGAATCAGCGAGAACATCGAGGCGAGCACATCGGTGAGCTGATAACTGATGAAGTTCGACGACACGAACTGCGCCAGCGCGAAGCTCCCGCCCGCCACGAACAACGC
>JAJTBQ010000396.1 GCA_021286835.1 Thiomonas sp. | reverse complement strand
TCGCGCACCTCGTCCTTGAACAGGTCGCGCAGCGGCTCCAGCAGTTTCAGGCCCAGCTGCTCCGGCAGGCCGCCCACGTTGTGGTGGCTCTTGATGGTCACGGCCTTCTTGCTCTTGGCGCCGCCGGACTCGATCACGTCCGGGTAGATGGTGCCCTGCGCCAGCCACTTGGCACCCTTGGCGCCATCGCCCTTGAGCTTGGCGGCCTCGGCCTTGAACACGTCGACAAACAGGCCGCCGATGATCTTGCGCTTCTTCTCGGGGTCGGAGACACCGGCCAACTGACCCAGGAACAGTTCGCTGGCGTCCACGCGGATCACCTTGGCGTGCAGCTTGCCGGCAAACATATCCATCACCATGTCGCCCTCGTGCAGGCGCAGCAGGCCGTGGTCGACGAACACGCAGGTCAACTGGTCGCCGATGGCACGGTGAATCAGGGCGGCGGCCACAGAAGAATCAACTCCGCCGGACAGGCCCAGAATGACCTCTTCGTCGCCCACCTGCTCGCGAATTTTTTGTACCGCTTCGGCGATGTAGTCACCCATGATCCAGTCGCCCTTGCAACCGGCGATCTCGCGGACAAAACGCGTGAGCATGGCCTTGCCCTGCACCGTATGGGTGACTTCGGGATGAAACTGCACGGCGTAGTAACCGCGCGCCTCGTCGGCCATGCCCGCGATGGCGCAACTGGGCGTGGACGCCATGAGCTTGAACCCCGGCGGCATGTCCGTCACCTTGTCGCCGTGGCTCATCCACACTTTGAGCATGCCGTGGCCTTCGGGCGTACTGAAATCTTCGATGCCGTCGAACAGTCGGGTGTGACCCCGCGCGCGTACTTCGGCATAACCGAACTCGCGGTGATCGCTCCACGCCACCTTGCCGCCCAGTTGCGAGGCCATGGTCTGCATGCCGTAGCAGATGCCCAGCACGGGCACGCCCAAATCCCAGACGGCCTGCGGCGCACGCAGCTCATGGTCTTCGTAGGTACTGCCGTGGCTGCCCGAAAGAATGATGCCCTTTGGCGCGAAGTCACGCACGAAAGCGTCGCTCACGTCGCAGGGATGGATCTCGCAATACACCTGGGCTTCACGCACTCGGCGCGCGATGAGCTGCGTCACCTGGGAGCCGAAGTCGAGAATGAGGATTTTGTCGTGCATGAATGCAAGCAGCGGCTTGACGCCAACGATGGGAAAAAGAGATCAGTCGACGTGGTAATTGGGCGCTTCTTGCGTGATCTGCACATCGTGAACATGGCTTTCACGCATGCCGGCCGCAGTGATCTGCACAAACTCGGCCTGCCCGCGCATCGCCTCGATCGTGGCGCATCCGCAATAGCCCATGGACGAACGCACGCCGCCGACGAGTTGGTAGATGATGGCCACGAGCGGCCCTTTGTGAGGCACGCGCCCTTCAATACCCTCGGGCACGAATTTCTCGTTCCCGGAGGCCGAAGTCGTTTCGGCGCCATCCTGGAAATAGCGATCGGCAGATCCAGCCTTCATCGCCCCGATGGAGCCCATGCCCCGATAGGCCTTGTAGGCGCGGCCCTGATACAGAATGGCCTCGCCCGGCGCCTCTTCGGTCCCCGCGAACATGCTGCCCATCATGACGGTGGATGCGCCCGCGGCGATCGCCTTGGCGATATCACCCGAGTAGCGAATGCCGCCATCTGCGATCAAGGGCACGCCGCTGCCCTCAAGGGCCTTGGAAACATTGGC
>JAJTBQ010000395.1 GCA_021286835.1 Thiomonas sp. | reverse complement strand
CCTGGTGAATCTGGCGGATGCGCTCGGTCATCACCGCGTTGGCGATGCTGCGCTGGGACGGGGCACGGTCTCGCCAGGCATAGAAGCCGTTGGCTGAGACTCCGAGCACGCGGCACATGGTGCGCACGGATAAGTCGGCCTGGTTCGCCATCACGAGTCCGAAGACTTCGTGGATGTCGCATCGCTGCGACCGGCGAACCAGGCCGTAGCCTTTGCCAGGATGTCGCGCTCCATCTGAACCTGGCGCAACTGCCGGCGTAGGCGAACCAGTTCTTCCCGTTCGGCTGTGGTCAGGCCTTCCTTGCCCGGCAAGGGCTTTGCATCATCGATTGCAGCTTGGCCGACCCAGTTGGTGATGGACTGGGCGGTGACACCGAACTCACGCGAGAGCTGCGCGGGTGAGCGACCCGCTCGAACCAGCTCGACCATCTGCTGGCGGAATTCCGCCGGGTACGGCGGTCGTACTTTGGACATTTGCGACTCCTTGAACACAAAGAATGATGTGTCCACGGAACCGGGTCAACTCCAACCATCACCTGATGCGCGCAACGAGGCGATTGCGGCCCGACGGGCGACAGAGGTGACAGATCGCATTGGGTCGAGAGCGCCAGTTCGCAGACGCAGGAAACTGACGCTCGGGAGGTTGGCACTGGGTGTGACCGCTGGAAGCAGCAGAGCGGTCGCGGCCGCAAGCTATGCCCAACGGCCGTTCTGGCCGAGTATCCGACTTTCGCCTTTCATGGCCCGCCCGCGCAGACCCCCTGGTTGCGAATCATGCTGCCGCCTACCGGTGGGCAACGCTCACGATCTACCAAAGCCCCAAGATCCAACCTTCCACACCCGCCATGACTCGCTCGTAGTCGGTCAGGCCCGGCTTCAGGGCCTGCGACAGCCTGCCATCGGCGTCCGCATCGCGAAGCCACGCAGCGACCGCGTAGGCGTCCTGCTGGTCGCCCGTACGGCCCTCGGTTGGATAGGCCTGCCGCCACAGCGACGGGTAGACCTCGGCGATGACGGAACGACCTGGAGCAACGTCCCAGCCGTCGAACGGCCAGAAGTGCACCCGCGCGCCGAGCCTGGAACGCAGGAAGCGCAGCCAGGGAATCCCGGCATGCGTGGACTTGGCCACCGACCCCTGCACGTCGAAGTGGAACACTGACTTCGCTCGGCAGCGCTCTTCGCAGATGCGCCGCCACTTCGAGCTGCCCATCCTGGCCGCGCCATCGCCGCAGACCCCGTCGCGCACGAAGTCGACATAGGTGTGGGGTTCGTCGGTCGGCCAGTGGGCCTGGAAATCGTCGAGGAAGGCTGACCAGTCCGGCAGGAGATGGTGCACCTCAAAATAGCGCAGCGGAAAGGAAAAGCCGTGGTCGATGCCGACCAGGGTCGGGGGGCCTTCGGCGAGCACCTCGAGCAGCCAGTGGGCGATCCCCCGGCGCGTCCAGTACTTGCGCGGGCTCGGCGGCGGCTGGACTTCGACCGCGGGCGCTCCCGGCGTGGCCTGGTAGACCCGAAGGCCCTTGAGGCTGGACTCGGCGGTCTCGGCGCCTGAGTAGTCGATGCCGATGTGGCGCTGGAAGCTCGGCATGGTCAAGCCGCCCCAACTTGGGTGAGAGACACCCGCTGAAGCGTGGCAGTCATGACGCGATCAAGTCCCGAAAATGGCCCGTTCAGGCGCAAAGTGCGCGGGCCATCGACCTTTGATGAGGCGGAGCTTTTGA
>JAJTBQ010000394.1 GCA_021286835.1 Thiomonas sp. | reverse complement strand
ATGCCGTGACCAAAGGCTTGGCGCAGCAGTTGCCGGTTCTGGAACTTCTGACCCTGCGCTTTGGTTTGACCTTCTTGATTCTCTCGCCGGCTTTGCGACCTTTGTTCACCGCGCAATGGCGAGCGGGTTTGGCCGTCGGCTCGATATTGGGGCTCAATCTGCTGGCCGTGTTTCTCTGCGAGACCTATGGGGTCACCTTGACGACCGCGGCAAACGCGGCCCTGCTGATCAGCCTTTGCGTTGCGTTGACGCCCTTGGTCGAGTGGTGGCTATTGGGGCAGGCACCGTCCTTGCGCGTGTGGCAGGCCGTGGGGCTCTCGCTCGCCGGGGCGGGGTTGCTGTCGGCAAGTTCGGCCATGGGGCGGCCAGGATGGGGAGATGCACTGATTCTTCTCGCCGCTCTCTTGAGGGCCCTGATGGTGACCCAGACCAAGCGGCTCGCGGCACGACATACTTTGCCGGCGCTGACGTTGACGGCCTTGCAATCTGGCGTGGTCGCATCGGGACTGATGGTCATCATGCTGGCCTGGCAGAGGTCGCGTTGGGTGTCGATGCCTTGGGCGCCTGAATTCTGGGGCGGCATGACGTTTCTGGTGCTGTTCTGCACCGTGCTTGCCTTTTTTGCGCAGAACTATGCCGCCTCGCGCACGAGCCCCAGCAGGGTGTCGTTGCTGATGGGGACGGAGCCTCTGTTTGGGGTCCTGGCCGGCGTGGGTCTGCTCGGCGAGCGTCTGTCGATGCTGGGTTGGGTCGGCGGAGTGTTGATGGTGCTCGCTGCCTGGCATGCGACACGTCCTTCTTCTGGCATCCACTCGGATGCGCGAGGGCTATGCGGATTTGCCGCCGCGAATCCAGAAGCGCGAAAGTCCGTGAGCGAGCAAGACGCACAGCGCGCCCACGATCAAGCCCCCGACGACGTCGGCCGGGAAGTGCGCGCCCACCGCAATGCGCGACCAAGCCACCCAGATGGCGAACAGTGCGAGCACCACGCCCCAGGGGCGGGGCGACGACAAGGCCAGGGTTGTGGCGAGAACGGATGCGAATGCGGCATGCCCTGAGGGAAAGCTGTGCGTGAACTTGGGTTCGCCCAGGACATGAACCCACTGGGGGCCAAAGACCGAGAGCGGGCGGGGAAAATCGGCCCAGGGCTTCAGCATGGTGTAAATCGAGATGAAAAGCAGCAGGTTGGCCCAGGCATAGATCAGCACGCTGCGCAGCGGAATCAGTCTCGGCCAGCGCATCGACACGGTCAGCATCAGGCCGAGATAGATGGGCAGCAGATGATGGTCGCCCAAGGCGGTGCCGAGCCGCGCGGCGTTGTTCCATACCGCGTTGTCGCCGGCGTGGTTGATGACCAGAAACAAACGGTCATTCCAACCGTGCCACGCATACCAGGAGGAATGGGCATTCAGGAGCATGATGTTTTATGGGGAGGCCTGCACGAGGCGGGTACCGGCCAGGCCATCGTGCAGAAACTGGTGGTCGGACCGCAGCAGGCCGGCTGCGGCCCAGAGCAAGAGACCGGCGGCGACAAGCCAGGCGGTCGAACTCGGTGAGAGATGCAGGACGGCGGCCGCCAGCAGTGCCGGCAGCACCCACAACCAGGCCAGGATGGCACGCCATAGCGCGTGTCCGAAACCAAGCGGTGCGCCGGACTTGGTGACCACCGCGATCTTCCACACTTTCATCGGCAGGGTCTGTCGGCCGCCGCTCCAGAAGCCCG
>JAJTBQ010000045.1 GCA_021286835.1 Thiomonas sp. | reverse complement strand
CAGCGCGATGGCCAGAACCTGACACACTTGCTGCAAGACGACGTCACCGCGCATGGCTCCTCCCTGTTGTGAATCGCAAGTCTGCAAAGCGGCTTGCGGCAGGTAGGAGTCATCAGCTTGGGGGCGGCCCCGCGCGGTTTTGGCGAACTCCATCGCCGTGTTGTTGCCGAACAGTCTAGGAGGTGCCGCCGCCGCGGGTCAAGCTGACAAACGTATCGATTCGCAAGCACCGTGACAGGCCATGACCGTGGGGCCGCATCTCGCCCGCGGCGGTCGCAACAGCGTCGGTGGCAATGTTGCCCCGCAGGCACTACAACATCGGGAAACCAAGCGGGAGATGACCCATGAACCACGATATTGCCACCCGGCCGGACGTCGAGCCCAGCGAGGGCATGCGCATCGAGACGGACTCCTTCGGCCCCATCGAGGTTTCCGAGGCCCATCTGTGGGGCGCGCAGACGCAGCGCTCGCTGCAGCATTTCGCCATTTCCACCGAGCAGATGCCGCGCGAGTTCATCCGGGCCCTGGCCCTGGTCAAGCGCGCCTGCGCCGGCGTCAACGCCGAACTGGGCAAGCTCGATCTGCGCACCGCGCAGGCCATCATCGAGGCGGCCGACGAAGTCATCGCCGAGCGCTATCCCGGCGAGTTCCCGCTGTCAGTCTGGCAGACCGGCTCGGGGACGCAGACCAATATGAACATGAACGAGGTGCTGGCCAACCGGGCTTCGGTGCTGCTCGGTGCCAGCGTGGGTCTGGCGCGCAACGTGCACCCGAACGATCAGGTCAATATGGGGCAGTCGTCCAACGACATCTTCCCCACGGCCATGCACGTGGCGGCCGCGGCGCAGACGGCGCAATATCTGCTGCCCGCCCTCATCGCCCTGCGCACCACGCTGCAAAGCAAGGCCGATGCCTTCGCCGAGATCGTGAAAATCGGCCGCACCCACCTGCAGGACGCCACACCGCTCACGCTGGGGCAGGAGTTCTCGGGCTATGTGGCCCAGCTCGATCTCTCGCGCCGGGCGATCGACGCGGCGCTGGGACCGGTCTTTGCGCTGGCCGTGGGCGGCACGGCCGTGGGCACCGGACTCAACACCCATGCCTCGTTCGGCGTGCGCGTGGCCACCGAACTGGCGCGGCAGACCGGATTGCCGTTCACCAGCGCCGAAAACAAGTTCGCCGCGCTGGCGGGACACGAGGCCTTGCTCTTCCTGCACGGAGCGTTCAAGACCTTGGCCGCCGCGCTGCTGAAAATCGCCAACGACGTGCGCTGGCTGGCCTCCGGTCCGCGCAGCGGTCTGGGCGAGATCCGCATTCCCGAAAACGAGCCGGGCAGCTCCATCATGCCCGGCAAGGTCAACCCCACGCAGTGCGAGGCACTCACCATGGTGTGCGCGCAGGTGTTCGGCAACGACGTGGCCATCAACTTCGGCGGAGCTTCGGGCAACTTCGAGCTCAATGTGTTCAAGCCCCTGATCGCGCACAACGTGCTGCAAAGCTTGCGCCTGCTCACCGATGCGATGACCAGTTTCGACCATCACCTGGCGCGCGGCATCGAGGCCGACCGGCCGCGCATTGCCGAGTTGATGCAGCGTTCACTGATGCTGGTGACCGCGCTGGCGCCGCACATCGGCTACGACCAGGCCGCGGCCATCGCCAAGTCGGCGCATCACCACGGCGTCACCCTGCGCGAAGCCGCGCTGGCTTCGGGCGCGGTGAGCGCCGAGGACTACGACCGCTGGGTGCGGCCGCAGAGTATGGTGCGCAATGCGGAATGAGGTTGCGGCTTTCGCTACCGTGTGAGTAGCGGCAGGGCCTGAAGGCCGCGATACGCCGGGTTTGAGCACCAGTGCAACTGCTGCGGCTGGACTGCCAGGCGCAGCCCCGGCCACCGCTGCAGTAACAGCCGTAGCACGATGTTTGCTTCCATTCGGGTGAGTGCGGCGCCCAGGCAGGCGTGCATGCCCGAGCCGAAGGAAAGCGCACCGGGATCGGGGCGCAGGATATCGAGCTGATCGGGGTGCGGGTGGCGGTTCGGATCGCGGTTGGCCGCACCTATCAATAACAACACTAGGTCTCCCCGCTTGAGCTGCCTGCCGTGCAGGGTCAGCGCCGTGGTCACTCGTCGGCCGCTGTACTGCACCGGACTGTCGTAGCGCAGCAGTTCGCGCACAGCTCCAGCTGTGCGCTCGGGATCGTCCCGGAGGGCCTGCCATTGCGGGGGGTGGGTGAGCAGCGCGAGCAGGCCGTTACCCAGCAGATTGCGCGTGGTTTCGTGCCCAGCGAACAGCAGCATGGCGCATTGCGCCAGAAGTTCGGCGTCGTCCTTAAGTGCGCCGCGCAGGCGCGCATGGCGCAGTACACCGAGCAGCGCGGGCGGCTCGACATCGTCCGGACTGTCGAGCGTCTGGGAAAAAAAACGGGTCATCCTCAGCACGCTGGCCTGCGCGCGCTGTACCAGGGCGCGCGTGGGCTGTGGCGCGCCGATGAAGGCGGCGAGATCGTCCGACCAGTCCATCAGGTCTTGACTGTCGGCCTGCGTCGTGCCCAGCAGCAGCGTCGAGATCACGCGCATCGGCAGAAGGCGGGCTACGCGGGCCATGAAGTCGAACGGGGCGTCGGGGTCGATGGCATCGAGCAAGGTGTCGGCGATGTTCTCGATGCGTGGCCGCAGCAGCGCCAAGGCCTCGGGACGGAATGCAGCCTGCATCAGCCCGCGCACCCGGGTGTGCTCAGGCGCGTCGAGAAACAGCAGGGCTCGCGAGAACAGGTGCTGAAACCGCGAAAACTCGCCGCGCTGCAAGGCCACATCGTTGATCCAGCCGCCAGTGCGCTGGGCGGAGAAGCGTGGATCGCGCAATACGGTTTCGACGTCAGCGTGGCGGGTCAGCAGCCAGGCGCCGCCGAAGAAGGCGTCGCTCCAATGCAGCGGCCCGGCATCGCGAAGCGCGCGATAGGTCGGGTAGGGATTACGCAGAAAGGCAGCATCGACGACGCCCGGAGCGAGCATGGCGTTCATTGGTCGAACAGCCGCCGAAGGCCGGCGGGATCGAGATGGGCGAGCAGCGCCAGAGGGCTGGGGTCGGGCAGACGGGGGACGTGGCCCAGATCGACGGCGCCGTAGCGCGTCCACAGCCGTTCGCGCAGGGTGGCGAGGTTGGCGTCCACCCAAGGCATGGCGACATCGACGGTGTTGCCCACCCAGGCGGCCAGGCGCAGGCCGCGTGCGTGCACGCTCTCCGCGGTCAGCAGGGCGTGGTTGATGCAGCCCAGGCGCAGGCCGACCACGAGCACGACGGGCAGCCCGAGGGCCTGGGCCAGGTCGGCGGTGTCGTGCCGGTCGTCGAGGGGAACGACGAATCCGCCCACGCCTTCGACCACCAGCGCATCCGCCTGTAGGCTCAGCGCATGCGCGGCCGACAGCAGATTGTCGAAGGCGATGCGGCGGCCTTCGAGGTCGGCCGCAATGTGCGGGGCACATGCGGCGGTGAAGGGAAAGGGGCAAACCTGAGCGTCGGCGAGCTGCACCGAACTGGCCTGGCGCAGCGCCTGCACGTCGGCGTTGATCCACTGGCCGTCCACCTGCTCCAGCCCGGCGGCCACAGGCTTGAAGCCGGCGCTGCGCCAGCCCTGGTCGGTGCACCAGCGCAGCAGCGCGGCGCTGGTGCGGGTCTTGCCGACTTCTGTATCCGTGCCAGTGACGAAACAGCCGCGTATTTCGATGGACGGTGTCATGTCGACTCCTTGGCCAGCGACTGTAGAGCGGCCAGCAGACATTGCACGTCATCGTCCGTATGGGCGGCGCTCAGACTGATGCGCAGGCGTGCGGTGCCGGGCGGCACGGTGGGCGGTCGGATGGCGGGAATCCACAGGCCTTTCGCTTCGAGCGCGGCCGACAGCGCCAGCGCCCGGGCGTTATCGCCCACGATCAGCGGCTGGATGGCCGTGTCGGAAGCGCCCAGCGTCCAGCCGCATGCGGGGTGGGTATCGATCAGGTCCTGCAGGTCGCCGCGCAGCCGGGCGATGTGCTGCCGCAGCCGGGCGCGGCGGCGCGCGCCTTCCTCCCCGGCGATGAGGCGCAGGCTGGCGCACACGGCATGGGCCAGCGCGGGAGGGGCGGCTGTGGTGAACACATAGGTGCGCGCCGTCTGCAACAGCCAGTCGATGATCACGCGGTGCGCGGCGACGAAGGCGCCGCTGACCCCTGCGGCCTTACCCAGCGTGCCCATCAGGATGAAGCGCTCGCTGCGCAGCCCCGCCTGCGCCAGGCTGCCCTGGCCTTGCGGGCCGAGCACGCCGAAGCCGTGGGCGTCGTCGAGGATCAGCCAGGCATCGTGCCGCTCGGCCAGCGCCAGCAAGGCGGGCAGGTCGGCCTGGTCGCCGTCCATGCTGAACACGGTGTCGGTGACGATGAGCCGCAGCGGCGTGGCGCAGGCTTGCAACTGCCGCTCCAGCGCGGTCAGGTCGCCGTGGGGGTAGCGCTGCACTTCGGCTTTGGCCAGCCTGGCGCCATCGATCAGCGAAGCGTGGTTGCGCTTGTCGCAAAACAGGGTGGCGCCGGCGTCGCCCAGCGCGGTGAGCAGCGCCAGATTGGCCATGTAGCCTGTGCTGAAGCTGAGCACGCGGGCTTCGGGGATTGCGGGCGCCATCCACTGCGCCAGCAAGGCTTCGAGTGCGGCATGGGCCTGGCTGTGGCCGCTGACCAGATGCGAGGCGCCGCTGCCCGCGCCCCAGTAGCGGGCGCCTTCGGCCAGGGCGTCCATCAGTGCCGGATGGCTGGCTAGGCCCAGATAGTCGTTGCTGCAGAAGCCGAGCGGGGCGCGCGGTACGGCGTCGGTGCTACCACCCACCTGCTGATGCGGCGCGCAGACGGTTGCGACCGTGCGACGTTGGCGCTGCAGACCCTTTGCCGCGCGCTCAAGCAACTGCTGGTTCAGATGGTCGATCAGCACCGGGAGGGGTCTGGTGAAACACGTCGTCCAGCGTGGCGCGGAGTTGCTGGGCCAGCCAGTCGGACAGTGGAGCGTCGAGCACATAGGGCGGCATCAGGTACACGGTGCGGCCGATGGGGCGGATAAGTAATTCGCGCACGCGGCCAGCGAGGTGAAAGCGCTCTGCGAAACGCGGGCCGGCAAAGGGCTCGCGCACGTCGAAGGCCCAGATCATGCCGATCTGACGGAAGTGCTCAAGCCGCGGATCGTCGTACAGCCGCGCCAGCGCCTGGGTGAACTGCGCGGCGCGCAGGCGGTTGGCTTGCAGCACGTCGGCACTGTCGAAGTGGTCGAGCACCGCGAGCGCCGCGCGGCAGGCCAGGGCGTTGCCGCTGTAAGAGTGCGAATGCAGGAAGCCGCGGGCCACGTCGTCGTCGAGGAAGGCGGCGTAAATCGCCGGGCGCGAAAGCACCAGTGATAACGGCAGATAGCCGCCGCTGATGCCCTTGGACAGGCACAGCAGGTCGGGCCAAATCGGCGCCTCGCCTGGCAGCGCGGCTTGCTCGAACGCGAAGAATGTGCCGGTGCGCCCGCAGCCCACGGCGATTTCGTCGGCGATCAGCAGCACCTCGTGGGCATCGCACAGCGCACGCACTTGCCGCAGGTAGATCGGGTCGTACATGGCCATGCCGGTGGCGGCCTGCACCAGCGGCTCCAGGATGATGGCGGCGATGTGCCCGGCACGCATCTCGAACAGCGTGCGCAATGCCGCCACGGCGCGCTGCGCCACGTCGGCGGCGGTTTCGCCTGGCGCGGCCTGGCGCGCGTCGGGCGACATCACCAAGTGCGCGCGCATCAGCAGCGGGTCGTAAGCGTCGCGGAACACGGCCACGTCGGTGACGGCCAGCGCGCCCAGGGTCTCGCCGTGGTAGCTCTGGCGCAAGCAGACGAATTCCGTCTTGTCGGCTTGGCCGGTGTTGCGCCAGTAATGGAAACTCATCTTCAGCGCGATTTCCACCGCCGAAGCGCCGTCGCTGCCGAAGAAACAGTGCCCCAGAACGTGGCCGGTACGCTGAGACAGGCGCTCGGCGAGTTCGACCGCGGGCGAGTGGGTGCATCCGGCCAGCATGACGTGGGGCAGACGGTCGAGTTGATCTTTCAGCGCGTTGTTGATGCCGACGTCGGAGTGACCGAACAGATTGACCCACCACGAACTACTGGTGTCAAAGTAGCGGCGCCCGGCTTCGTCAAACAGCCAGGGGCCTTCGCCGCGCACCATGCCCAGCGGCGGCGCGTGCGCGGCGCGCTGCATCTGGGTGCAGGGATGCCAGACGGCTTGCAGACTGCGTTGGGTGAGGGAGGCGGGCATGGACACCTGAGAGAGGCAATCTCGGGGCGCGCCGTGCTTATGGCGCCGCGAAAGCGCGCATATTACATGCCCCCTCAGCGCGCTTGGGCCCCGCAGTTGGCCGTAGCCCGAGGTGTTCAGCCGCCCAGGAAGTGACGCGCGTAGCGGCGGTTGACCTGGCTCAGTCGCAGCAGCACCGGAAAATCGGCCACGCCGAAGTCCGGGTCCCAGGCGGGCGCGCCGCACACCTTGGCGCCGACGCGCAGATAGCCCTTGAGCAGCGGCGGCGGTTCCACCGCGAGGTCTTGCCGCAGGTGCTGCACCGGCAGGGCCAGGCGCGGATGCACCCGGTCTTCGATGGCGGCCAGATGGCTGCGCTGCAACTGGGCCCAGAGGCTCGCGGCGTTGTGGCCGCCGCAGTGCATGGACATGCTGGCGCAGCCGATCAGCGCGTCCAGGCCGTGGCGCTGCATATAGGTGGCGATGCCGCTCCACAAGGCCATGATGACCGCGCCGGTCCGGTTGTCGCGGTGCACGCAGGAACGGCCGATTTCCAGCAGGCGCGGCTTGAGGTGGTGCAGGCGGGTGAGATCGAACTCGGTCTCGGTGTAGAGCGTGCCCACGCGCTTGGCCTGATGCGGTGGCAGCGCGCGGTAGGTGCCGATCAGGCGTCCCTCGGCGTCGCGTACCAGCAGATGGTCGCAGTAGGCATCGAACAGATCGATGTCCAGTCCCGGCTCGGGCGTCTTGATCTGCGCGCCCATCTCCTCGACGAACACCTTGTAGCGCAGGCGCTGGGCCTCGCGCACCTCGTCGTCATGGCGGGCCCAGGCCACCGTGACGTTGGACTGGGGTTTGGCAGCACCGGCCCTGGTCAGGGCCGGGTTGTACGGGGTCCGCGTCGCCAGCGCTTGCGGATGTTCGTCATCGAACATGTCTTTCCTCCAGAGTATCTGGAAGAAAGATAGAAAAGCCGCGTGACAGTTCAGTGAAAGTCTTGTGAATTTGGTGTGACAGTGCAACTGAGCTGACGAGTTGTGATCGCTTGCTTCAGTCGTCGAGCAGATCGGCGCTGATGCAGGCGCGCAGACTGCGCTGGATGCCGGACTCGCGGCTGCGCTCAACGGCCCAGAGCAGGCCGCTCTTGCGCATGGAGAACTGCTGGTCGCAGCCGGTGATCCAGTAAAGCCCGGCGCGCCCGAGCGTGGGTTGATGGCCGACCAGGATCAGCCCGCCGCCGTCGCGCGGAAACTCCGACACGATCGAAAGCAGCTCTTCCATCGAGGCGCCCGGGCGCAGGCGTGCATCGGTGCCTGCATAGTCGTTGAGATGCTGCGCGGTCTGCCGTGCGCGCAGCGCCGGGCTGGAGATGACGGTCCACGGCTTGGGCAGTTGCGACTTGATCCACCCGGCGACCTGGGCCGCATCGCGGCGGCCCTGCTTGGTGAGGTTGCGCCGCAGATCGGCCTCATCGCCCTGGACCGATCCCATGGCGTCTTCGGCTTCGGCGTGCCTCCAGAAAATAACGTGGAAATTCGGCATGTTAGGCAGGGAAGTGAGTGTGGTGTGAGAACGACCTAGGATACATGCGCGCCATGACGTGTCGATGTAATCCATACTGAATCACACGGTATGCGGGGCTTGGAGCGGGAGAGAGTCGGTCGTCTTACGCGCCCTGCAAAAGGTCGTCAGTGCTGCATCAGCGCGAGAAACACCGGTATGGAGATGGCTCCGAGCACGGTGGACAGGCTGACCAGACCGGCGACGTAGGGACCGTCGCCGCCCATGCGCGCCGCCAGCACATAGGCGCTCGATGCCGTGGGCATGGCGGCGAACAGCACCAGCACCAGCGCCTGCAAAGGCGGCAGTGCCAGGGCCCAGGCCAGCGTCATCGCAACCAGGGGCAGCAGCAGATGCCGGATGGACAGAAACCAGATGCCCACCGGCAGCTCGCGATGCAGGCCGCGCCACTGCAGACCGGCGCCCACGGTCATCAGCCCCAGGGCGATGGAGGCCTGGCCTAGCCGATCGAGCACCGGCACGATGGGCTCCGGCAGGGTCCAGCCCAGGGCATGCACCGTCAGGCCGGACAGCGTGGCGATGAGCAGCGGATTGCGCAGCAGCTCGCGCCAGACATTGCTCTGCGCGTGCCGCGCCAGCGCCCAGACCGCCGCCACATTGCACAGCGGTACCCCCAGGGCGATGAGCACCGCGACCAGCGACACCGCGGACGGCCCGCCGACGCGGTCGGCCACCGCCAGGGCGATATAGGAGTTGAAGCGGAACGCCGTCTGCACGCCGCTGGCCACACAGCGCCGGTCGGCCTTGCGCGCCCAGAACGCGCCATACGCCAGCGCGATGCCGATGAGCAGCATGGCGGCGCCGGCCAAGACCAGATCGCGGGTGTCGCCCAGGCTGGCATGGCCGCGGCTGGTGGTGGAAAACAGCAGCGCCGGAAACAGCACGAAGTACACCAGGCGCTCCACCCCGTCCCACACGCTGCGGTTGAGCGCGGTGAAGCGCACCAGCGCCAGCCCCAGCACGATCAAGAGAAAGTCGGGCAGGAGAAGCAGGGCGTCGTGCAGCATGGTCGGTGAACGGGGGCGCGGCCGCCGGGATTCAGAACCGCGATTCGCGTCCCTCGGCCGCATCGGAGAACTCGTCGTTCTCCTGCGGCGGCTTGCGCTGCACCAGCACCTTGTCGATGCGCTTGCCGTCCATGTCGACAATCTCGAAGGTCCAGTCGTCCCAATGCACGATGTCGCCAGTGGCCGGCAGGCGCGCGAGCAGCAGCATCAGCATGCCCGAGAGCGTGTTGTAGCGCTGCTTTTCCTCGTCGGGCAGGTGGGCGAGATTCAGGCGGCTCTTGAGGTCGTCCACCGTGATGAGGCCGTCCATCAGCCAGGAGCCGTCTTCGCGCTGCATCGCCCAGGGTTCTTCGGACGGATGCGACTTGAACTCCCCGGCGATGGCTTCCATCAGGTCCTGCACGGTGACGATGCCCATGGTCTGGCCGTACTCGTCGATCACCATGGCGGTGTGTTCGGCGCTCTGGCGGAAGGTCTGCAGCAGTTCCAGACCGGTCAGGCTTTCGGGCACGAAGGTCGCCGGGATGGCGGCCTTGCTCAGATCGTCGATGCCCTCGCGGCGGATGAAGCGGCCCAGAAGCTCTTTGGTCGAGACCAGCCCGACCACTTCCTCCAGCCCGCGTTTGACCAGCGGAAAGCGCGAATGCGTGGACTGCGCGATCTTGTTCAGGTTTTCGCTCAGCGGCTGATCGACGTCGAGGAATTCGATCTCGTTGCGCGGCGTCATCAGCGAAGCGATCTGCCGGTCGTCGAGGCGGAACACATTGCGCACCATCTCGTGCTCCTGCACTTCGATCACGCCGGCATCCGATCCTTCTTCGAGCACCTCGTTGATCTCGGCCTCGGTCATCTGCGGCATGGTGTCGTGGCGCACGCGCAGCAGGGTGAGCAGCAGATCGGTCGAGATCGACAGCAGCCTGACGAAGGGCGAGGCCGCGCGGGCGATCCAGGTCATGGGCCGCGCCATCACCATGGCGATGCGCTCGGGCGCGAGCTGGCCCAGCCGCTTGGGCACCAGCTCACCGATCACGATGGAGGCAAAGGTGATGATCAACACCACGATGGCCGTGGCCGTGACACTGGCGAACTTGGGCAGCATGCCCAGCGAGATGAGCCAGTCGGCCACCGGCTCGGAAAACGCCGCCTCACCCAAAATACCGTTGAGCACGCTGATGGAGGTGATGCCGATCTGCACCGTCGAGAGCAGGCGCGTGGGCTGTTCCGAGAGTTGCAGCGCGGTGCGGGCGTTGTCGTTGCCGGCTTCCGCGAGCGCGGTCAGGCGGGCGCGGCGCGCCGTGACCAGCGCGATCTCCGACATGGCGAACAGACCATTGAGCAGAATCAGGCCGAAGAGAATCAGCACTTCCATGACGGGCGCTCCAGAGCGGACGAAACACGGAAAACACGAGGCGGCGGCATGGCGGCCCGGCGGGAACACGCGAAACCCCCGGGCGGGGTCGGGCAGGCGAAGCGGCCGAAGCGCGGGCGAGGCGCAGGGCGCAGGGCGGTGGTGGCAGACCCGGCACAGAGGTTGGGTAACGATGAGCCGGGCAACAAAGACGCAGGGTCAGGATCCAAGGAGGGATGTCGGAACGGGCCGGGCAATCGGCCTATGCTTCTCACTGTCTTGCGCGAGCTGTGACGGCCCGCGCGAGGCCACGAAAACAAGATCGAAACTGCCCGGAGCCCATTCCATGTCGAGTCAACAAGAGCCCCAATTAGACCAAAAACCCCTGCCGCCCTCTGAAACGCTGCGTTTGCCGACCCGCTTGCAGCATCACGCCTATCAGCCGCCCGCAGGCTTCGGCGCGGTCGAACCCGGCGTGCACCACGCCTCCACCGTGATCTTTCCAGACGTGGCGACCATGCGCGCGCGCGACTGGCGCAGCAAGGCCGGCTACACCTACGGCCTGCACGGCACCCCCACCACCTTCATTCTCGAAGAGCGTCTGGCCGCGCTCGACGGCGGGCGCCACTGCGTGCTCTGTCCCTCGGGGCTTTCGGCCATCGCGCTGGTCGATCTGGCCCTGCTGCAACAGGGCGACACCGTGCTGCTGCCGTCCAATGTGTACGGCCCGAGCCGCGAACTGGCCGAGCGCTTCCTCGGCGCCTGGGGCATCGAACACCGGCTCTACGACGCCACCTGCACCCCGGACGAACTCGCGGCGCTCATCACACCGCAGACCAAGCTGCTCTGGCTGGAGGCGCCAGGTTCCGTCACCATGGAAATGCCCGACCTGCGCGGCCTCATCGCCGTGGCGAGGCAGCACGGCGTGCGCACCGCCATCGACGCCACATGGGCCGCCGGCATCGCCCTGCAGCCCTTCGATCTCGGCGTGGACGTGGTGATGCAGGCCCTCACCAAATACCAGAGCGGCGGCGCCGACCTGCTCATGGGCAGCGTGACCACCCGCGACGACGCTCTGCATGAACGTCTGCTGCTCACCCACATGCGGCTCGGTCTGGGCGTGAGCGGAGACGACGTGGCCCGCGTGCTGCGCGGCCTGCACACCCTGCCGCTGCGCTACGCCGCGCACGACGCCAGCGCGCGGCGCATCGCCCGGTGGATGCAGGACCAGCCCGCCGTGACGCAGGTGCTCCATCCCGCGCTGCCGGGCTGCCCGGGCCACGCCCACTGGCAGCGCGACTGCACCGCTGCCGGCGGCTTGTTCAGCGTCGTGTTCGACGCGCGCCACCCCTCGGCGCGGATCGACGCCTTCGTCGATGCCCTGAGGCTTTTCAAGATCGGCTACTCCTGGGGCGGCCCGGTCAGCCTGGCCGTGCCCTACGACGTGCAGCTCATGCGTCCGTCGTCGCACTGGCCGCATGCAGGCGGCCTGGTGCGTCTGGCCATCGGCCTCGAAGACTCTCAGGATCTGATCGACGACCTGGCCCATGCGCTCGGCGCGGCAGGCATGGCATCCTGAACAGATCAACCCATGCCGGCCCCGACCTC
>JAJTBQ010000393.1 GCA_021286835.1 Thiomonas sp. | reverse complement strand
ATTCCTCAGTTCTTGATCTTCAACAAGTCTGATCTGCTGCCCGTGAACCTATTGGTTACAAATGGACACAAAGAAATCGAGGGCAACGAGGTGCGTGCTAGCATGCCTCGGCTTGCCGTCAGCGCCTTGACGGGCGACGGTATGGCCTCCCTCAAAAGTGCGTTGCTGGAAGCGGTTTTGGCTGATCCGCGCTTTCAGTCTTCTGCTTCAGCCTTGTCGGACACTACTCACCTTTCCGCATGACTCCCTTACGTTTCTGGCGTGCCTCGCCTTCTGCTCAGGTTCCGGCGCGCGCGCGCTCCCTGCGTCGCGCGCGGCTGCGTGTATGGCCCCTCGGCTGGCTCCATTCGCGGCTGTTCAACCTCAACGATCCGCGTTGGGGCAAGGATGAAGGCGCCGGTGGCCATCAAAGCAACAACAACCCCGATCCCAATCGGCGCCCCGGCAACGGCGGCCCGCCCGATCTCGACGAGCTTTGGCGCGATTTCAACCGCAAGCTCAACGGCCTGTTCGGCAAGAAGCGCGGCGGTGGAAACGGAGGGGGCACGCCTCCGCAGCGCCCGGATCTGTACCCTTCCGCCAAGGGCATGGGCGTGGGCTTCATCATTCTCATCCTGATCGGTGTGCTGGGCTGGTTGTCTTCCGGATTTTTCATCGTGCAGGAAGGCCAGCAGGCAGCGGTCACGCGGTTCGGCAAGCTCGCCTACATCACGGATGCGGGCTTCCACTGGCGGCTTCCATACCCCTTCGAGGCTGACGAGATCATCAACGTGTCGCAGGTGCGCTCGGTCGAGGTTGGGCGCGGCGGCGAGGTGAAGGCGACGGGTTTGCCCGAGTCGGCCATGCTGACCGAGGACGAGAACATCGTCGATGTCCGGTTCGCCGTTCAGTACCGCATCGACAATGTGGTGGACTACCTCTACAACAACCGCAGCCCGGATGACGCCGTGTCGCAGGCGGCGGAGACGGCGGTGCGCGAAGTCGTGGGCAACAAGACACTCGACTATGTGCTCTACGAGGGTCGTGAACAGGTCGCCAGCGACGTGCAGGCCCTGACGCAGAAAATTCTCGATCGCTACAAGACCGGCATCATCATCACCACGGTCACGCTGCAGAACGTGCAGCCGCCCGAGCAGGTGCAGGCGGCGTTTGACGACGCCATCAAGGCCGGGCAGGACCGCGAGCGGTTGAAGAACGAAGCGCAGGCCTACGCCAACAACGTGATTCCGCGTGCGCAAGGGACGGCCTCGCGCTTGATCCAGGACGCCGAAGCCTACAAGGCGCAAGTGGTGGCGCAGGCCCAGGGCGACACCTCGCGTTTCGACCAGATCCTGCAGCAATACGAAAAGGCGCCGCAAGTCACGCGTGAGCGCATGTACCTCCAAACCATGCAAGACATTCTCTCCAACGTATCCAAGGTCATGGTGGATTCGCGCAACAACAATAACCTGCTCTACCTGCCGCTGGATAAGTTGCTGCAGCAATCCGCCGGCAAGACCTCGTCAACCGCTATAACGCCGGTCGCACCCCCTGCCGTGCCTACTCTGCCTTCCGCATCGACGGGCACCGCGCCAGCCGCGGCGGACAGTACGGCTTCCGCCCCGGACGGGACGGCAACCTCCAGTTCAAGAACCTCGCGCGACACGTTGCGCGAGCGTAACTTCCAGTGAGGGCTGAGCGATGAATAAAGTCATTCTGGCCCTCGTGGCCGTGGTCGTGGCCATCCTGGTGTTGTCGTCCAGTCTTTTCGT
Source organism: Thiomonas sp. (assembly GCA_021286835.1). GTDB lineage: Bacteria > Pseudomonadota > Gammaproteobacteria > Burkholderiales > Burkholderiaceae_C > Thiomonas. Next base: position 9 of record JAJTBQ010000393.1, on the reverse strand, counting down.
CGTCGATCA
>JAJTBQ010000392.1 GCA_021286835.1 Thiomonas sp. | reverse complement strand
GGGGAATGGCGTAGGGCACCGAGCCATTGCCCCACAGCAGGCGCGCGGCCTCCACCAGCACCACGCCAAACGCGAAAGTGGCGAGCAACTCAGGCAGATGACCCTGAGCACGCAGGCGCCGCAGCACGCCGACCTCGAAGGCCGTGGCCAGAAGCGCCACCCCCAGAGGCGCAACCACCAGGCCGCCCCAGAAGCCGAGCCACTGGCCGCTCTGCCAGGCGAGATAGGCGCCCAGCATGTAGAAACTGCCGTGGGCGAAATTGAGGACGCCCAGCAGCGAGAAAATCAGCGTCAGGCCCGAGGCCAGCAGGAACAGCAGCAGGCTGTAGCTCAGGCCATTGAGCGCGGAGAGTGCGAGCGCGTCCATGCGGGCACCGCGGCGAAGGCTCCCGGCTTTAGCGCGACGGTGGCACGGCGCCGCCATTGCGCACCGCACTCGCCGCAAGCCTGGGTTGCCTGACCGGATAGACCTCGGTCGTCAGCGGCCGGTGCATGGTGCACTGTGCCGGCAGCGTGGTCTGCGCCGCGTCGTAGGTCTGTTCGAGTGCGAAGGTGTATCCCGTCTGTTCCACGTTGTAGGGATTGGCGGGCGAAACCGGCCGCCAGGCGCTCACATAGATGGGCTGGAGCAACTGATGGTCGGCCGCACGCATGGTGACGTCGCCATTGAAGGTGCGGAACTTGAGCCCCTCCATCGCGGCGGCGACTTTCAGCGGTTCGGTGCTGTGCGCCCTGGTCATCGCGGCGGTGAGCAGGGCCAGGCCGGTGTAGGTGGCGGGCACCGAGAAGTCCTGCTTGTACTTGTCGCGAAAGCCCTTTTGCAGGCTTTGCAGCACGCCCGGCAGATTGGGTTCGCTGTAGTAGACCAGCTTGACGCGCCCGGCGTCGTGCGGGCCGATTTCGCTGGGCGCGCCCAGGCTGCTGGCATAGAAGGTGTAGAGGTCGGCCTTGAGTCCGCCCTGCTGCGCGGCCTTGATGAGCAGGGTGAGGTCTGGCCCCCAGTTGGCGGTGATGACGCAGTCGGCCTTGGACGCCTGCACCTTGGCGATGTAGGGCGAAAAGTCCTTGACCTGACCCAGGGGCACGAAGTCCTCCCCGACGATCTGGATGTCCGGTCGCTTGAGCGCCAGCATTTCGCGCGCGTACTTCGCCACCTGATGGCCGAAGGAATAGTCTTGTTCGATGAGGTAGACGCGCTTGACCTCAGGCCGGTTGCGGATGTCGTCGGTCATCGCCTGCATGGTCATGGGCACGCTGGGCTGAAGCGCAAAGTGCCAGAAGCTGCAGTCGCTGCCGGTGAGCGCCGAATCGACGGCGGCGTAGTTGAGATAAAGCACTTCCTTGCCCGGATGGCGGCTGTTGTGGCGGCTCACGGCTTTCGACAGAGCGATTGCCGCGCCCGATCCGTCGCCCTGCAAGACATAGCGGATGCCCTGGTCCACCGCGGCCTGCAAGGCATTGACCGTGTCCTGCACCGCGCCCTTGTTGTCGAACGGCACGATCTCGAAGCGCACGCCCGCGGTGTTGCCGCGATTGACCCGGTCAGCCACGAACTGCCAGCTCTGCAATTGATTCTGTCCGACCGCGGCGAACGGGCCAGTCAGCGGGTCGATGAAGGCTAGCTTGACGGTGGGAATCTGCCGTGCCCGCACCGGGCTTGCGCCCAACAGCATGCCGCCGGCCAAAGCGGAGAGAAAACTTCTGCGGTCGATGGTGTGCATGGCGTTTTGAGTAGGTCTTCCGCCAGGGCGGAGGGAAAAAA
>JAJTBQ010000044.1 GCA_021286835.1 Thiomonas sp. | reverse complement strand
GTACGTGCTCGACGAGCCCTCCATCGGCCTGCACCAGCGCGACAACGACCGCCTGATCGCCACCCTCAAGCGTCTGCGCGACCTGGGCAATAGCGTGCTGGTGGTGGAGCACGACAGCGACGCCATCCTCTGCGCCGATTATGTGGTGGACATGGGCCCCGGCGCGGGCGAGCACGGCGGGCAGGTCATTGCCCAGGGCACGCCGCGGCAGGTCATGGCAGATCCGAACTCGATCACCGGCGCCTACTTGAGCGGCCAGCGCAGCGTGTTCCGCGGCAAGCCGCGGCAGCGCGCTGCGCCCGAACAGTGGCTCACGCTGAGCGGCGCCTGCGGCAACAATCTGCGCGATGTCACCGCACGCTTCCCGCTGGGCCGCATCACCTGCGTGGCGGGGGTTTCGGGGTCGGGCAAATCCACCCTGATCAACGACACGCTCTATGCCGCCTGCGCGCGCGAGCTCAACCGCGCCGGGCTGGAGGCCGCGCCCTATGCGGCGCTCGACGGACTCGATCAGCTCGACAAGGTGATCGCGGTCGATCAGTCGCCCATCGGCCGCACGCCGCGCAGCAATCCGGCCACCTATACCGGGCTGTTCACCCCCATCCGCGAGCTTTACGCGCAGACCCCGGTGGCGCGCGAGCGCGGCTACGACGCCGGACGCTTCTCCTTCAATGTGAAGGGCGGCCGCTGCGAGGCCTGCCAGGGCGACGGCGCGGTGAAGGTTGAAATGCACTTCATGCCCGACCTCTACGTGCCTTGCGACGTGTGCGGCGGCCAGCGCTACAACCGTGAAACCCTCGAAGTCACCTATCGCGGCCTGAGCATCGCGCAGGCGCTGGAGCTGACGGTGGAGCAGGCGCTGGAGACCTTCTCGGCCGTGCCCGCCATCGCCCGCAAGCTGCAGACGCTGAAAGACGTGGGGCTGGGCTACATCCGCCTCGGGCAGTCGGCCATCACCCTGTCGGGCGGCGAGGCGCAGCGGGTGAAGCTGGCGCTCGAACTCTCCAAGCGCGACACCGGGCGCACGCTCTACATCCTCGACGAGCCCACGACCGGGCTGCACTTCGCCGACATCGAGCTGTTGCTGGGCGTGCTGTTCCAGCTGCGCGAGGCCGGCAACACCATCGTCATCATCGAACACAACCTCGACGTGCTCGCCAGCGCCGACTGGATCGTCGAACTCGGCCCCCAGGGCGGTGCAGGAGGCGGCCACCTGATCGCCGAAGGCACGCCCGAAGCGCTCGCCGCGCATCCCGACAGTGTCACCGGGCCGTATCTGGGGCGGGTGCTGCGCGGGCCACACGGCGTGTAGGACGATTCCGATGCATTCCTGCTACCTTCGGACCCTCGTCAACAGCCGCAAGGAGCGCGAGATGGGACTCATCGGATTTCTGATCATCGGTCTGATCGCCGGCTGGCTGGCGGGCAAGATCATGCGCGGCGGCGGCTTCGGCTTGCTGGGCGATCTGGTCGTGGGGGTGGTGGGCGCCTTCATCGGCGGCTTCGTGTTCAACGCGCTGGGGCTGTTTCCCGGCGCGGGCATTCTGCCCAGCCTGATCGTGGCCACCATCGGCGCCATCATCCTGCTGTTCCTGATCCGGCTGGTGAAAAGAGCCTGACAACTTTTGCAGGTTGGGCTGACGAAAAACGTCAGCCAGCGCCGTGCATTGACGCGCGGCGCCAGGGCTTGCGCCGCGTTCAGCCCAGCGTCACCCGGGCGAACTTGCGTTTGCCGACCTGCAGCACCATGGTGCCCGCAGCCAGCTTGAGGGCGCGGTCTTCGGCCACCGCGCCGTCGATGCGCACGCCGCGCTGTTCGATCATGCGCACGCCTTCGGCGGTGGAGGGCACCAGCCCGGCCTGTTTGAGCGCCTGCGGCAGGGCCAGCCCGGTTTCGGGCAGGGCGAGTCGCACTTCGGGAATGTCGTCGGGAATGCCGCCGCTGGCGCGCAGCGCGAAGTCGGCTTCGGCCGCGTCGGCCGCGGCGGCGCTGTGGAACCGGGTGACGATTTCGCGCGCCAGCATCACCTTGGCGTCTTTCGGGTTGCGGCCGGATTCGATTTCCGCCTTGAGCGCGGCAATCTCGGCCATCGGGCGGAAAGACAGCAGCTCGAAGTAGCGCCACATCAGGGTATCGCTGATGGAGAGCAGCTTGGCGAACATGGTCGCGGGCGCTTCCTGGATGCCGATGTAGTTGCCCTTGGACTTGGACATTTTCTCCACGCCGTCCAGCCCTTCGAGTAGTGGCATGGTCAGAATGCACTGCGGCTCCTGGCCATATTCGCGCTGCAGTTCGCGCCCCACCAGCAGATTGAACTTCTGGTCGGTGCCGCCGAGTTCGAGGTCGCTCTTGAGCGCAACCGAGTCGTAGCCCTGCATCAGCGGATAGAGCAGCTCGTGCATGGCGATGGGCACGCCTTCCTTGAACCGCTTGGTGAAATCGTCGCGCTCCAGCAGGCGCGCCAGGGTGTATTTGGCGGCCAGGCGGATCATGCCGTCGGCGCCCAGCGGCTCGCTCCATTCGGAGTTGTAGCGAATCTCGGTTTTCTGCGGATCGAGCACCAGGCTGGCCTGGGCGTAATAGGTCTCGGCATTGGTCTTGATCTGCTCGAGGGTGAGCGGCGGGCGGGTGGCGTTGCGCCCGGAGGGGTCGCCGATGCGCGACGTGAAATCGCCGATGAGAAAAATGACCGTGTGGCCCAGATCTTGCAACTGCCTGAGCTTGTTGAGCACCACCGTGTGGCCGATATGAATGTCGGGGGCGGTGGGGTCGAGGCCGAGTTTGATGCGCAGGGGTTGGCCGGTTCGGGCGCTGCGCGTCAGTTTGGCGATCCAGTCGGCCTCCACCAGCAATTCGGCGCAGCCGCGCTTGGTGATGTCGAGTGCCTGGCGCACGCCGTCCGGCAGGGCTTCGGGGGAGTTTGAGTCCATCATGGGGATAATCAAAAAGAGGGCGAAACGGGCTGCTAGACTCGCGCCTTTATCCGTGCTGCACCCGGCTTCAACAAAGGGTGCAGTGTATTCGGTGCCACAGCGTGATTGTTGGAGCCCGGCGCGTCGCCGCGAGGGTTCCAGCCGCGCCCAGGGTGTGCTCGAAGGCGCCTGGTTCGCCTCGCAGCCCGTTGTCGGTGGTGCCATCACGGTGTCGGAAGTTGATCTTCCGGCGCCACTTTCCATTGTCGGGATCGGCGTTCGCGCTCTGGCCTGAGGTGTGAGGAGTGGGAATGTCTTGGGTCGAATTCAGACAAGCCGCGGCGCAGGGCGCGCAGGCTTGGGGCCGTGATCTGACGGTCTGGCTGCATCAACATCACAAGCGAGTGCTGGCGGGCGTGGGAGGCGGTTTGCTGCTGACCAGCGCTGCCGCCTTCGCGCTGGCTTACGAGGGTCCGCAGGCGCATCCGCCGGCGCCGACCTGGGTCACCGTGGCGGTGACGAGCACCGCGCCGCAACAGGCCGAGCAGCTCTCCAACGCCGATCAGGTGGTCTACACCACGGCCCATGTGCGGGCGAGCGACACCGTCGAATCGCTGCTGCGCCGGCTGCAAGTGACCGATCCGCAGCAGTTGCGCCAGCTCAGCGCCCAGGCCGATCTGCGCGCACTGGTGAGCGGCGATCCCGGCCGCGTGGTGAGCGCCCAGGTGAGCAATCTGGGCGAGCTTCAAGCTCTGCAGGGCCGTCTTCCCGGCCTCAAGCCGGTGGCCGATGGCCCGAAGGACGCGCGCCAGTGGCGCGAGCTCAGCGTGAAGGCCACGCCGCAGGGCTGGGACGTGCAGACGGAGTCACGCACCGTGCAGGCGGCCTTGCGCGTGGCCAGCGGCACCGTGAAATCCACCTTTTTCGCCGCGGCCGACGAGGCCGGGATGCCGCACAGCGTCGCCTCGCAGCTGATCGACGTGTTCGACACCCAGATCAACTTCCGCCGCAATCTGCGTCCGGGCGACCGCTTCAACGTGGTGTACCGGGTGTACCGGGCGCAGGGCCAGACGCTGGCCGACGGCCGCCTGGTGTCGGCGGAATTCGTCAATCAGGGCCACGATTACAAGGCTGTCTGGTTCGATGCCAAGGGCGACGCCAAGGCTTCGGGCTATTACGCTCCGAATGGCGATAGCCTGAGCCGGGCCTTCCTGCTGTCGCCGCTGCCCTACGACCGGATCACCTCGGGCTGGGGCTGGCGCGAAAACCCGGTGATGCACTTCCATGAGTTCCACAAAGGCATCGATCTGGCCATTCCCGTGGGCACGCCGGTCAAGACCATCGCCGATGGCCGCGTGGTGTATGCCGGCTGGGGCACGGGCTACGGCAAGTACGTGAAGGTCGAGCATCCCGGAGGGTTTGCCACGATTTATTCGCACCTGAGCGCGTTCAAGGTACATGTCGGCGAGCAGGTCAAGCAGGGCGAGGTGGTGGCGCTGTCGGGCAATACCGGCTGGTCCACCGGGCCGCATCTCTACTTCCAGTTCTTTGTGCACGGCACGCCGGTCAATCCGCTCGACCTCGCGCATTACGCGCCCAAGGGCACGCCGGTGCCGGCAGGGCTGCGGTCGGAATTTATAGCGCAGACGTCCGCGCCGCGCCGCCTGCTCGCGGTGATCGACGGCAACAGCCCGGTGGTGGACGCCGCTGCCGCCGCCTCCAAGGACGCGCGGCATGGTTAAGCGATTTCCGGGTCAGCGTGCGGTGCGTTGGGTGTCGCACCAGGCGCTGAGCGCAGCGAGCGCGCTGCGCTCGCATCCCCGGCGTCTCGCGGCGGGCGTGGGCGGGGCCTTGCTGCTCAGCAGCGCCGGAGCCTATGCGCTGGTCGAGGCACAGCCGCCCCTGCCGCCCCGTTCGACGATTGCCACCGCGCTCGACAATGGGGTGCGGAGCCAGAGCGAAGCCCTTGCCGCGGCCGACATGGCTTTCGCCTACAGCACCTCGGTGCGACGCCAGGACACCGTGCAGCAGTTGCTGCGGCGCCTGGGGGTGACCGATCCTGCCGCCATCACCCAGCTCGGTCAGGAGCCGCGTTTTCGGGCCCTGGTCGCGGCTGGCGCCGCGCCGGAGCCCGTGCGCGCCCAAGTGAATGCCCAGGGCGAACTGTTGCAGCTCGCTGCCGTCTTGCCCCTGCCCAGCGGGACGAATCCGTACGACACCCCGACGTGGCGCGAGCTGCTGGTGCGTCCGGGTGCCGGGGGCGCGCTCGAGATCTCGACGCGCGAGCGCAGGCTCGAAACACGCACGCGGCTGGCCAGCGTCCCGGTGCGGGGGGCCTTGACCACGGCGCTGAGCCAGTCGGGTGTGCCGGCAAGCGTGGGCGCGCAATTGGTCAAGGTGTTCGCGCCTCAAATGGATCTGCGCCGCAGCCTGCGCAAGGGCGATCAGGTGGCGCTGGTCTACGACATGCAGGTGCTCGACGGTCGTGAATTGCGGCCGGGGCGGCTGCTGGCGGCGGAAATCCGCAGCCGCGGCGTGGTGCGCCAGGCGGTGTGGTTCGCAGCGCGGGGTGATGCCCAGGGCGGCTATTACACCCCGGCGGGTCAGGGCCTGGAGAAAACCTGGGCCGCTTCGCCGCTGCCCGGCGCCAAGATCACCTCGCCCTTCGGCATGCGCATCCATCCGGTGAGAGGCTCGCGCGAAATGCACGAGGGTGTGGACTATGCCGCGCCCATCGGCACGCCGGTTCCCAGCGTGGCCGAGGGCCGGGTGAAGTTTGCTGGCACGCAAACGGGCTACGGTCAGGTCATCAAGATCGCCCATACGGGCGGTTTCGAGACGGTGTATGCCCACCTGAGCAGCATCGCCGTCAAACCGGGGCAGACCGTCAGCGAAGGGCAGCGCATCGGCAAGACCGGCAATTCCGGCATGTCGACCGGGCCGCATCTGCATTTCGAGTTTCACGCGGCCGGGCGTCTGGTCGATCCGGTGCGCATGGCTAGCTACGTTCCGCAGGGCAAGCCCTTGCCCTTGGGCGAGAAGGCGGCCTTTTTTGCCGCCACGGCGGTGATGCGCACCCAGCTCGCCCAGGCGGCGGGCGGCGACGACGTCGTTCGGCTGGCCCGTGTCGACTGAGCAGACTCTGTTCATTGGCTTGATGTCGGGCACCTCGCTCGACGGCGTGGACGGCGTGGTGCTGGCGTCCTCGCCTGACACGCGGCCCACGGTACGGGCCCATGCGGCCCGCGCCTTTCCCGTCGAATTGCGGGCCGCGTTTCTCGCCCTGAACGCGGCGGGCGAAGACGAACTGCATCGCGGCGCGATGGCCTCCCGGCAACTGGCCGAGCTCTACGCTGATGTGGTCGCCGACCTGTTGCGTGAACTCGGACTGAAAGCCTCAGCGGTGCACGCAATCGGTGCGCACGGGCAGACGGTGCGTCATCGCCCCGACCTCGGCTACACCGTGCAGCTCAACGCGCCCGCCCTTCTCGCCGAGCGTTGCGGCATCGCCGTGGTGGCCGATTTTCGCAGTCGCGATGTGGCGGCCGGCGGACAGGGCGCGCCCCTCGTGCCCGCCTTTCATCGCGCCGTGTTCGCCGTGCCAGGAACCGATGTGGCCGTGCTCAACCTCGGCGGGTTTGCCAATCTCAGCTTGTTGTTTGCCGATGGCCGCACCCTCGGTTTCGACACCGGCCCCGGCAACGCCTTGCTGGACCATGGGGCGCAGCGCCACATCGGACAGGCCTACGACGCCGGGGGCCAATGGGCCGCCGGCGGTGCGGTGCAGACCGATCTGCTCTCGCGCCTGCTCGCCGATCCCTACTTTTCCCGCGCCGCGCCCAAGAGCACCGGACGCGATGACTTTCATCCGGCGTGGCTTGATCGCCAGTTGTCGTCGCACGGCGGACAACTGGCGCCGCAGGATGTGCAAGCCACTCTCGCCGCGCTGACCGCGCAAAGCGTGGCCGAGGCGTTGCTGCACGCCATGCCCAGGGTCTCGACCTTGATCGTGTGCGGCGGTGGTGCGCGCAACACCGACCTGCTCCGGCGTCTGCAACAGGCGCTGCCCGGCGTTCCGCTGGAACTCAGTGATCGCTGCGGCATTCCCGCCGAACAGGTTGAAGCCGCTGCCTTTGCCTGGCTGGCGCAGCAGACGATTCACGGTTTGCCAGGCAATCTGCCCGAAGTCACCGGAGCGGCAGGGTCGAGGGTGCTCGGGGCGATCTATCCGGCCTGAGCACAGGCGAAAAAAACCGCACGGCTCGTGCGGCTTGGTGGCGTGTCGGGCGCGTCAGGTCGAGAACGACGAGCCGCAACCGCAGGTCGTGGTGGCGTTCGGGTTCTTGATGACGAACTGGGCGCCTTCGAGGCCGTCCTTGTAGTCGATCTCGGCGCCCGTGAGGTATTGCAGGCTCATGGCGTCGATCAGGAGCGTGACGCCGTTCTTCACCATCTGGGTGTCGTCTTCGTTCACCGCTTCGTCGAAGGTGAAGCCGTACTGAAAGCCGGAGCAGCCGCCGCCCTGCACGAACACGCGCAGTTTCAGATCGGTATTGCCCTCCTCGTCGATCAGCTCCTTGACCTTGGCCGCCGCGCTGTCGGTGAACAGCAGGGGCGCGGGAGGGGCGGCCATTTCGGCGGTGGGGGCGGTAGCAAGCTGGGCGCTCATGGGGTACTCCTTAAAGTTGAGCGAATTTTAGTGCCGCGCAAGACCTTACGTCCGATTGCGGGTTTGCGCTTCTCAGGGCAGGACGGCCAGGCCGTCGAGTCCCATGGCTTCGGGCAGGCCGAACATGACGTTCATGTTCTGTACCGCCTGGCCCGAGGCGCCCTTGGTGAGGTTGTCCTGCACGACCAGGATCATGGCGCTGTCCGGCCGCGGCTTGTGCACGGCGAGCCTAAGGGTGTTGGCGCCACGGACCGAACGGGTTTCGGGGGCGCTACCCAAGGGCAGCACATCGACGAAGGGCTCCCGGGCGTAAAACTCGGCGTAAAGGCTCTGCAGGTCGAGGGCCTGTCCGGCTGGCGTGAGTCGGGCGTGGAGCGTGGCGTGCATGCCGCGGATCATGGGGGTGAGGTGGGGCACGAACAGGCAGTCGACCGCATCGCTGCCGGGGGCGGCGCCGGCGATGCGGCGCAGTTGCTCGTTGATCTCCGGGCCGTGCCGATGGCCTTTGACGCCGTAAGCCTTGAAATTGTCCGAGGCTTCGCTGAACAGCAGGCCGATCTCCGCCTTGCGGCCCGCGCCCGAAACCCCCGAGGCGCAGTTGGCCATGAGGTGGCCGGCATCGACCAGGCCCGGCGTGCGCAGCAGCGGTGCGAAGCCCAATTGCACCGTGGTGGGATAGCAACCCGGGTTGGCCACGATGCGCGCCTTGGCGATGGCTTGGCGGTGCAGTTCGGGCAGGCCGTAAACGGCTTCCTGCAGCAGGTCCGGGCAGGCGTGATCCATGCCGTACCACTGGGTGAACTCGGCCTGACTCTGCAGCCGGAAGTCGGCCGCCAGATCGATGAGGCGCACCCCGGCGTCGAGCAGGCGGCGCGCCTGGGCCATCGCGACACCGTGCGGGGTGGCGAAGAACACGACGTCGCAGGTGTGCAGGGGAGCGTCTTCCGGCGTGGAGAAGGCCAGATCGACCTGGCCGCGCAAGCTGGGGAACATCTCGGACACGGCCGTGCCCGCTTCTTTGCGGGAGGTGATGGCGGCGATGTCGGCCTGGGGGTGACGCGCCAGCAGGCGCAGCAGTTCAACGCCGGTGTAGCCGGTGCCCCCAACAATGCCGATGCGCAGACGTTTCATGGTGCGATGCCTTCTATGAAAGCGGACATCTTATGGGCTTTGCGCGACACGGGCGCGGTCCCGCGCAGGAGGGATTCGACGAAAATGCGGGCATCCGTCCCCAGCTTTGCGACAATAGGCGGTTGACCGACCCTGGCCGTCTGCCAGGATGCCGATGATTTCCACCGTTTTGAATCCCCCATGAACTTCATTTCCGTTGCCCACGCACAAGCCGCAGCCCCTGCGCCCAGCGCCGGTTCCACCCTGATGAGCCTGTTGCCCATCATCGTGATGTTCGTCATTCTGTACTTTGTCATGCTGCGCCCGCAGATGAAGAAACAGAAGGAACTGCGCGCCATGCTCGCCGCGCTGGCCAAGGGGGACGAAGTCGTGACCTCGGGCGGTGTCGTGGGCAAGATCACCAAGGTCAGCGAAACCTATATCGGCCTGGAGATCGCCGCGAACGTCGAGGTGCAGGTGCAGCGCAGCGCCGTGACCATGGTGCTGCCCAAGGGCACGATCAAGAGCGGCGTCTGATCGCCAATTTTCGGTCCGCAGACATGCGGCCCCGCCGCGCAAGCCAAGAGCTTGCGCGGTCTCATTGTTTGAACCCGCGTGGATGTGCGGGTGAATCGAGGTTGTCGTCATGAATCGCTATCCCTGGTGGAAATACCTCATCATGGTCGTCGTCCTGGTGGTGGGCGTGGTGTACGCGCTGCCCAATCTGTACGGCGAATCGCCTTCCGTGCAGATCTCCAGCACCAACGGCGGCAAGGTGGACAACGCCTTGTTGGTCAAGGGCGAGCAGATTCTCGACGCAGCGGGCCTGAAGCCCGACTCAGCCGATTTCAACGGTGCCACGGCGAACTACCGCTTCAGCAATACCAATGTGCAGCTCAAGGCGCGCGATGTGCTGGCCAAGGCGCTCAATCCCGATGCCGACAACCCGCAGTATGTGGTCGCGGTCAATCTGTTGTCGCGCTCGCCCGCCTGGCTGACGGCGCTCAACGCCAACCCGATGTATCTCGGCCTGGATCTGCGCGGCGGCGTGCACTTTCTGCTGCAGGTCGACATGCAGGCGGCCGTGCAGAAAAAGCTCGATTCGATCGCCGGTGAGCTGCGCAGCAGCCTGCGCGACAAGGATGCACGCTATACCAAGCTGGAACGCGTGGGCGATACGCTCCAGGGTGTGTTCGTCGACGCCAGTGCGCTGGGTGCCGCCAAGGAACTCATCGCCCGGCAGCATCCCGACCTGCAACTGTCGGCCCAGGCTCCTGCCGGGCCCAACAGCTTCAGCGCCAGTCTGACGCCTGCCGCCGTGACGCAGGAAGAAGACTACGCCCTCAAGCAGAACATCCAGACGCTGCACAACCGCATCAACGAACTCGGCGTGGCCGAGCCCATCATTCAGCAGCAGGGCCGCGACCGCGTGGTGGTCGAGCTGCCGGGCATTCAGGACGTCGCCCGCGCCAAGGACATCCTCGGCCGTACCGCCAGCCTCGAAGTGCGCATGGTGGACGACAGCGCCGCCGGCCAGGCCGCCGTGCTCGGCCAGGGACCGCTGCCCGCGGGAGATCAGATCTTCCCCGACCGCGACGGCGGCAAACTCGCGGTCAAGCGCGACGTGCTGCTGACCGGTGACAACCTCACCGACGCCCAGCCCGGCTTCGACCAGCAGACCAACGAGCCGGCCGTGTTTCTCACGCTCGATTCCAAGGGCGCGCGCATCTTCCAGCAGGTGACGCGGGACAACGTCGGCAAGCGCACCGCCATGATTCTGTTCGACCGCGGCCGTGGCGAGATCATCACCGCGCCCGTGATCCGCAGCGAGATCGCCGGGGGGCGGGTGCAGATTTCCGGTCACATGACCGTGCAGGAAGCCAACGACACCGCGCTGCTGCTGCGCGCGGGGGCCTTGGCTGCGCCGATGACCATCATCGAGGAACGCACCGTCGGCCCCAGCCTGGGTCAGCAGAACATCAGCCAGGGCTTCCATTCGGTGACCTGGGGCTTCGTGGCCATCGTCATCTTCATGTCGATCTACTACATGTTCTTCGGCGTGGTGTCCTCCATCGCGCTGGCCGTCAATCTGTTGCTGCTGGTGGCGGTGCTCTCCATGCTGCAGGCCACGCTCACCCTGCCCGGCATCGCGGCCATGGCCCTGGCGCTGGGCATGGCCATCGACTCCAACGTGCTGATCAACGAGCGCGTGCGTGAAGAGCTGCGCAATGGCGCCAGCCCGCAGAACGCCATCTTCCACGGCTACGAGCGCGCCTGGGCCACGATTTTCGATTCCAACGTCACCACGCTGATCGCCGGCGTCGCGCTGCTCATCTTCGGCTCCGGCGCGGTGCGCGGGTTCGCCGTGGTGCATGTGCTCGGCATCCTGACTTCGATGTTCTCGGCCGTGTTCTTCTCGCGCGGGTTGATCAACCTCTGGTACGGCCGCAAGCGTCGTCTGCACAGCATCTCCATCGGCCAGATCTGGAAGCCGGAAGCGGCCGAGGCCACGGCCGGCACGCTGTCATCCGATGCGGCGGCCGGGGCCGTCAAATCGGGCAAATCGCTCGACGCGCCGACGCCACGCGCCACCAAACCGCGCCGCAAGGTGCATTGATCCGGCGACGGCTTTCCTCCATTCCTACAAGGCCAGACCATGGAATTTTTCCGAATCAAGCGCGACATACCGTTCATGCGGTCGGCGCTGACCTTCAACATCATCTCGGTCCTGCTGTTCGTCGCCGCGGTGTTCTTCCTCGTCACCCGCGGTCTCAATCTGTCGATCGAATTCACCGGCGGCACGGTGATGGAAGTCGGCTACAGCCAGGGCGCCAATATCGACGGCATCCGTTCCACCCTGAGCAAGCTCGGCTATGCCGATGCCCAGGTGCAGGCCTACGGCAACGCCAACGACGTGGTCATCCGCCTGCCGCTGCACAAGGGCGAGACCAGCGCCGAGCAGAGCACCAAGGTCATGGCGGGGCTGCTGGCCGCCGATCCGCAGGCACAGCAGCGCCGTACCGAATTCGTCGGCCCGCAGGTCGGGGCTGAGCTGGCCACCGATGGCCTCAAGGCGCTGGCCCTGGTGATCTTCGGCATCGTCGCCTATCTGGCCGTGCGTTTCGAGTGGAAGTTCTCGGTGGCCGCCATTCTCGCCAACCTGCACGACGTCATCATCGTGCTCGGCTTCTTTGCCCTGTTCCAGTGGGAATTCTCGCTGCCGGTGCTGGCGGCCGTGCTGGCGGTGCTGGGTTATTCGGTGAACGAGTCGGTGGTGATCTTCGACCGGGTACGCGAGAACTTCCGCAGGTACCGCAAGTACAGCACCGTGCAGGTGATCGACAGCGCCATCACCAACACCATCAGCCGCACCGTCATCACCCACGGCTCCACGCTGGCCATGGCGTTCTCCATGTTCTTCTTCGGCGGCCCGGCGCTGCATTACTTCGCGCTGGCGCTGATCATCGGCATTTCGATGAGCATCTACAGCTCGGTATTCGTCGCGGCGGCTCTGGCCATGTGGTTCGGCGTGAAGCGCGAAGACCTGATCAAGCCGGGCGGCAACAAGCCCAGCAACAGCAACGA
>JAJTBQ010000391.1 GCA_021286835.1 Thiomonas sp. | reverse complement strand
TGAGCGACCCGCAGGCGTCAGGGTCGATCCGCGTCCTTGAGACGATCTTCCCAGTCTTTGACCTGCTTCTCGGCCGCCTCTTTGGCGATGCCATAGCGCTCTTGCAGTACGCCCGCGAGTTTGTCGCGCTTGCCGGCGACCACTTCCAGGTCGTCATCGGTGAGTTTGCCCCACTGCGTGCGAACATTGCCCTTGATTTGCTTCCAGTTTCCTTCGATTTGGTCCCAGTTCATATCAGTTCCTTTCGAGATAATGGCTTGTCAGATGACACGGTAAAGCATGATGATCAGCTCATAATCGTTTGCGCCCCGTGATCAGGGATACGACGAAGAGCACAAGGAAAATCAGGAACAGGATTTTGGCAATGGATGCCGCCGTCCCTGCGATGCCAAAAAATCCCAGGAATCCTGCGATGATGGCGATGATGAGAAAAGTCACGGCCCAACTCAGCATGCCGATGCTCCTTTCTGAAAAGAGAACAGTTTCTCCGGCGAGTGCCATGAAGATGGGAGGCACTGAATTCGCCAAGACGGATGCGGAATCCGTATGTGGGGAGAAAGGTCGAGGGGTGAAGAAGTCGCTCGGGGTAGGTTGGAGCGACAGGGCGACGATTAGTCGTCCCTTGCAACTAAATATAGGTCGTGAACCCTGGAATACAAATGCTTTTTTGTAATCATGTGTAACTTAGAAAAATGATCATTCAGCACAGACCATGATTGAAATTTAATTACACATATTCATTATGTCGTCAAACAACCCATGCGCATATCCTCCATGACTTTGTGGTTTTTGACGCCACGGACGCGGCACCACGCAGCCACGCTGGCCTACCCCAAGGTGGCGGCGAGGAGTCGCGCTCAGCGCACCAGCAGGGCGCGGAAGTCGTTGACGTTGGTGTAGGTCGGCCCGGTCACCAGCAGATCACCCGTGGCGGCGAACAGGCTGTAGGCATCGTGGCCGTCGAGAAACGCGCAAGGCTTCAGACCGGCGGCACGGGCCCGGCCGAGGGTGTCGGGGGTGATCCAGGCACCGGCGTTGTCTTCACTGCCGTCGATGCCGTCGGTATCGCCCGCGAGCGCCCAGACGCCCGCTTCACCCTCGAGAGCCAGGGCCAGGGCGAGCAGAAATTCGGTGCCGCGTCCGCCCTTGCCGTGGGGACTGCCCTTGGCCACGCTCACGGTGGTTTCGCCGCCGGACAGAATGACGCAGGGCTTGGCGAAAGGCGTGCCGTGACGCGCCACACTGCGCGCCAGCGCGGCGTGCGCCTGGGCGATGTCGCGCGACTCGCCTTCCATGTCGTCGGCCAGGATGTACGCAGGCAAGCCAGCCTGGCGACAGGCTTCGGCCGCGGCTTGCAGCATCTGCCTCGGCGTGGCGATGAGTTCGACCCGGTTGCCGTTGAACGCGGCATCGCCCGGCTTGGGCGTTTCGAGCGCACCGCTTTGCAGCCCGGCGCGGATGCTCTCGGGTAGGCCGATGCCATAGCGATCGATGATGGCCAGCGCCTGCGCGCAGGTGGTCGGGTCGGGCACCGTGGGCCCGCTGGCGATGACGTCCGGATCGTCGCCCGGCACGTCTGAGATCAGCAGGGTGAGCACCTGGGCCGGGGCGCACGCCGCGGCGAGGCGCCCGCCCTTGATCGCCGAGAGGTGCTTGCGCACGCAGTTCATCTCGCCAATGGTGGCGCCGCTCATCAGCAGCTCGCGGTTGATGCGCTGTTTGTCGGCCAGGCTCAGCCCCTCGGCCGGCAGGGGCAGCAGCGCCGAACCGCCGCCGGAGATGAGGCAGATGACGAGATCGTCCGCGGTGAG
>JAJTBQ010000390.1 GCA_021286835.1 Thiomonas sp. | reverse complement strand
CGCCATCTGCGATCAAGGGCACGCCGCTGCCCTCAAGGGCCTTGGAAACATTGGCAATGGCGGTGATCTGCGGCACGCCCACGCCGGCGATGATGCGGGTCGTGCAGATCGAGCCAGGCCCGATGCCGACCTTCACCCCATCCGCGCCGACGTCTACCAGGGCCAGTGCAGCGGCTCCGGTGGCAATATTGCCGCCCACGACTTCGATCTGCGGGAAATTGCGTTTCACCCAGCGCACACGGTCGAGCACCCCCTGGCTGTGGCCGTGCGCGGTGTCCACCACGATCACGTCGACGCCGGCATTGGCCAGCGCTTCGACGCGCTCTTCCGTGCCCTCCCCTACGCCCACCGCGGCGCCGACACGAAGCTTGCCCTGCGGGTCTCGCGCAGCGTTCGGACGTTCGGTGGCCTTCTGAATGTCCTTGACCGTCATCAGCCCCCGCAGCTCGAAGTCGGCGTTCACCACGAGAACCCGCTCCAGGCGATGCTGATGCATCAAGGCCTTGGCCTGCTCCAGCGGCGCGCCCTCGGGCACGGTGACCAGGCGCTCGCGCGGTGTCATGATGTCTCGTACCGGAGTATCGAGGCGGGTCTCGAACCGCAGATCGCGGTTGGTCACGATGCCCACGACCTTGCCGTTCTCGATCACGGGAAAACCCGAGATGCCATGCTGTCGGGATAGTTGCAGAACGTCTCTCACCTTGACGATGGGAGAGATCGTGATGGGATCGCGCAGCACGCCCGACTCGAATCGCTTCACTCGGGCCACTTCGGTGGCTTGCGCCTTGGCGGTGAGATTTTTGTGAATGATGCCGATGCCCCCCTCCTGCGCCATGGCGATCGCCAGACGCGACTCGGTCACCGTGTCCATCGCTGCGGACACCAGGGGGATGTTGAGGGAAATATTGCGAGTCAGGCGAGTCGCAAGGCTGGTGTCTTTGGGCAACACCTGGGAATATGCGGGGACCAACAACACATCGTCGAAAGTCAGCGCTTTTCCTACAAGACGCATAGATGCCTCCGTGCAAAAGGAAATTATAGGCACGCGCGCCACATCGAGCACTTTGCGCGCAGCCGATCGACCGATGCCGTGCGCAATCGCGCTAAGCTAAGGCCACGCTGAACAACCTGACTCGACCCCCTTGCCCATGCGCCCCATCGCCCACCGCCGCTACTTCCGCGCACTTGGCCGCGCGATGCTGCCCTTGTCCATCATGACGGCTCTGGCGTTTGCGCCAGCCGCCCAGGCGGCGCAATGGAAATGGCGGGACGCCAGTGGCGTGATCCAGTACAGCGACCAGCCCCCACCCGCCACGATTCCCGCTCGCGACATTCTCCAGCGGCCGCTGGCGAATGGACCTGTTGTCCAGGCCCCGTCACCCCAATCCGCGTCCCAAGCCCGGGCAGCAGGCGATGCCGCCCAGCAGCAGGCGGCCAGCGAACTGGACAAGAAGATCGCCGAGAAGAAGAAGGCCGATCAGGCGGCACAAGAGCAGGCCAGACTGCAGCAGCAACAGGCGCAGACCTTGCAGAACCAGCAGAACTGCCTGCAGGCTCAGAAGCAATTGTTGGTGGTCGACAGCGGCCAGCGCATGGTGCAGATTGACGCCCAGGGTCAGCGCGCCATCATGGATGATGCGCAGCGGGCGGCAGAGCGCGCCCGTATCGCCGGGCTCATGTCGCAGTATTGCCGTTGAGTCGGCTGCCGCCGAACTCGGCGGTCAAATTTTCCAGCGCTCGGCCAGACGCGCTGGACGCAGCACGTCGTACTCTTCAAAGGGCTGGTGAATCCAGGGGCTCGTGGGCAGCATGT
>JAJTBQ010000043.1 GCA_021286835.1 Thiomonas sp. | reverse complement strand
CCCTTGACATAGATGTCGGGCCGCACACGCTCGATCAGGGCCAGGGGCATGCGCTCCTCGAACAGGGTGACGAGGCTGACGCTTTCGAGAGCGGCGAGCACGGCGGCGCGGTCGTCCTGCGCGTTGAGCGGGCGCTCCGGCCCCTTGCCGAGCAGCCGCACCGAGACATCGGCGTTCAGGCCCAGCACCAGACTGGCGCCCAGGGCGCGGGCCGCGGCCAGATAAATGACATGGCCACTGTGCAGGATGTCGAACACCCCGTTGGTGAAGACGACCGGACGCGGCAGGGCCGCAAGCCGGGCATCGAGCTGCTCGGAGGGGACGATCTTGTCGAGGAAGTGCATGGCGCAAAGCTTAGCGGCTGCCGCTCGTCGCGATGGCTGAACGCCGCGTTCACGATTATTCACGCCCGCACGCTATTGAAGTCGATATCATTTTGATCAATTCAAATGCCTTCATCCATCGATAGGCCTGCATGTCAGGCCCCTCGGGAAAGCGAGTCTCCCCTGTGACGTCCGCATTGCTCGGCCGCCTTCGCCTGTTTTGGCAGAACCTCGATCCCATGGTGCCCATGACCCTGGTCGGCGCCGCCGTGGGCTTCGTCTCGGCCATCGCGGTCGAGGGATTCCGCCAGGCGATGTACGCCATCATGCGCCTGTACTCGGAGCAGGAGCATCTGGTCGCCGCCGCGACGGGGCTGCCCTTGTGGGCAAGGGTGGTCATTCCCGCGGCCGGGGCCACGCTGGGCGGCTTGATCATGTGGGCCGGGCAGCGCTGGATCAAGCGCCCACGCGGACCGGAATACATGGAAGCGGTGCGGGTGGGTGACGGCATGCTGCCCCTGGGACCGAATCTGACTCGCACCTTGTCGTCCCTGGTGGGCGTGAGCAGCGGCATCACGATCGGTCGCGAAGGCACCATGATCCAGTTCGCGGCGCTGGTGTCGTCGCTGCTGGGCCGTCTGGCCAAGACCGACGCGGCGCACCGCCGGCTCATTGTGGCCTGCGGGGCCGCCGCGGGCTTTGCCGGCGCCTATCACGCACCGATCGCCGGCACCCTGTTCGTCGCTGAAATCGTTCTGGGCGGGCTGGCGCTGCGCGAGATCGCCGCCGTGCTGGTTGCCGCCGTGATGGGGGAGCTCACCACCCAGGCGCTGTTCGCCACCGGGCCACTGTATCTGTCGCACGCCATTCCGGTGGTGGGCTTTTCCGATCTGCTCGACGCGGTGTTCATCGGCCTGCTCGCAGGTCTGCTGGGTCCGGCCTTTCTGTGGCTGCTCGATACCGCGCGCCGGCGCTATCAGCCGCTGATCGGCTTTCTGCCGCTGCGCATGGGGCTGATGGGCCTGCTCATCGGCCTGCTGTCGATGATCCGTCCCGAAGTCTGGGGCAATGGCTACAGCGTGGTGCAGTCGATGCTGGTCGATCACTGGGCGCTGTCCACGCTGGCCCTGGTGTTCGTGCTGCGCATCATCGCGGTGACGGCGGCCAGCGCGGCGGGCATCCCCGGCGGCGTGCTCACCCCCACCCTCATGCTCGGCGGCGCCATTGGCCTGATGGTGCAACACACCCTGCTGCTGGGCGATGCCTCGCATGCGCAGGCCCTGTGGGTGCTGGTGGGCATGGGCAGTCTGCTGGCCGCCACCACGCACGCACCGGCCATGTCGGCCATCATGGTGTTCGAGATCACCCGCAACTACAACGTGGTGCTCGCGGCCATGCCGGCCTGTGTCGTGGCCTCGGTGGTCGGCAGTCTGCTGCGCGAGCGTTCGGTGTATGCGGAGGCGCTGGGCTTGAAAGAGCAGGCGGGCTCGAAGGCTTCGCTGTTCGAGGCCATCACCGGCCGCAAACCGGCCGCCGAAGCGCCAGCCGGTGAAACCGAGGCCGCCCCGCCAGGCCTCAACCCACGCAAGGCCGATCAGTCGCGCGACTGAGGTTGCGACGTCAGCAGATCGGTGGTGGACGGACTGCGGTGACGTTCGCGCCAATCGTGCACGCAGAGCGCCAGATCGCCCAGCGCTTTCGCCACCCGCACGCCTTCGGGTAAACGCTTGCGCAATGCGGGGTTGGAGCCGCCCACCCAAAGCTCGATGGACCCGGGCAGACGGCCCCGCAGTTCCGCCAGGGCATCGAGCACCTGCGCGGTCTGCAGCAGAGGCGAGAAGCTCAGCACAAGCACGTCGGCCGCATGGGCCTGGACCGCCATCAACATGTCGGCCAGCGGAAGCTGCGCACCGAGTTGCACGCAGCGGCAGCCTTCCAGCGCCAGCATGGCCTCGGCCATCAGCAGACCCAGCACATGCGGCTCCTGGGGCACGGTGGTCATCAGCACTTTGGGGCGTGACTGCGCGGTCTCGCCCACCGGAACGGCACCGATGGCGCTGCGCAACACGCGCTGGATGACTTCGGCATACAGGTGTTCCTCGAACACCTGCAGCGTGCCGCGCATCCAGGCCTGGCCGACTCCGGTGTTGAGCGGGGCGACGATGTCGGTGACGAAACGGTCGAGCCCCATGCGCATGACGTCCTGCTGCAAGGCGCGGCGCAGCCGTTCGGCGTCGTGCTGCTTGAGCAGGGCGAGATAGGCGCTGACCAAGGGGCTATCGGCGGGCTCAGGTGCAATCGATCGCGCCGCCGGGGCCGTGGAAGCGTCGGTGAACGCGCCGCTGCCGCGCGCCAGCGCGTCGAGCTGTTCGACGGGCAGCGCGACGATCTGCGCCGGGCGGTGACCGGCATCAAGCAGGCGCTTGATCAGCCGCAGCCGCTCGACCTGCGCCAGCGGATACAGACGGTCGCCCGAGCCGTCGCGTTCGGGCTGCGGAAATCCATAGCGTCGCTCCCACACCCGCAGCGTGTCCTTGCCAATTCCGGTCTCGCGCTCCACGGCGGCGATGCCAAGCGACGTGGCGGGGTTCAGAGTGAGCTCATTCATCGAAAAAATCATGTCCTGGACAAACGATGGCCCCTGTGAAGTGCCGGACGTCCGGTACCCGGGACTCGCGGCATGAGGCTGAATCCAATCGCGAACACCTGACGTAGATGCATGGTAAGCCGCTTCCCGAAATGCTGATAACCCTTCAATTGTCCAGGACAAATAGACAGTCGCTTGGAGCCATCAAGGAACTCAAGCATTATTGTCCTAGACAAAATTGATCAAGATTGGAGTTGCCCCATGCCTTCCATGCCTCTTTCTGTCCCCTTCCGCCTGCTCGCCGCCGCGATGCTTGCGGCTGGCTTTCTCGGGTTCGCTCCGGCGGCCCAGGCTGCCGAATCAGCCCCGGCGGCTTCAGCCACCTGTCCCGCCCTGCTCAACAAGACCTTCCCGCGGCTGCAGGACGACAAGCCCGAGAGCCTGTGTCAGTACGCGGGCAAGGTCATTCTGGTCGTGAACACCGCCAGCTACTGCGGTTTCACGCCTCAGTACAAAGGTCTGGAGGCGCTGTACCGCGAGTACGGCAGGCAGGGCCTTGTGGTGCTGGGCTTCCCGTCCAACGACTTCCACCAGGAGATGGACAACAACGCCAAGATCGCCGCCTTCTGCAAGGACACCTACAACGTGCAGTTCCCGATGTTCGCGCCCTCGCATGTGACCGAGCCCAAGCCCAACGCGCTGTATGAACAGCTCATCCTGGCCACCGGCGATCAGCCCAAGTGGAACTTCTACAAATACCTGATCGGGCGCGACGGCAAGGTCGCAGGCGTCTACCCCAGCCTGACCTCGCCGGACAACAAGGACTTTGTCGCCAAGATCAAGACCCTTCTTGCCCAGAAGCCCTGAGTCTCCTGGATTCGGACTTCGGCTCAACCCTTCCCCACCCCGCCCAGAAAGGCCCGCCATGAATGCACCGGAAAAACTGTTCGCCCAGGCAGCCGCCGCCGCCCTGCCCGATGTGCAGGCCACACCCGACCTGCGCCACATCGCCATTCAGCAGGTCGGGGTGCGCGATGTGCGCTACCCGGTGCAGATCCGTTCCGCGCAGGGCGTGCAGCCCAGCGTGGGCACGTTCGAGATGACGGTGGCGCTGCCGCCCGAGGTGAAGGGCACGCACATGTCGCGCTTCATCGAGATGCTCGAAGCGCACCCGGAACCGCTCGACGCGCCGCAGCTCGGCAGCCTGCTACAGCACATGCTGATGCGCCTGCAGGCCAGCGAGGGCGCCATCACGGCGCGCTTCACCTACTTCGCGCGCAAGGCCGCGCCGGTGTCGGGCGTGGAGAGTCTGATGGACTACGAAGTCACCCTGCGGGCCGAGCAAAAAGCCGGGGCGACGACGCTGGTGCAGAAGGTGCAGGTGCCGGTCACCAGCCTTTGCCCGTGCTCGAAGGAAATTTCCAATTACGGCGCGCACAACCAGCGCTCGCACGTCACCATCGGCGCCACGCTGCGCGGCGATCTGGGGCTGGACGAGCAGATCCGCATCGCCGAGACGGCGGCCTCCTGCGAGCTTTGGGGCCTGCTCAAACGGCCGGACGAAAAGTACGTCACCGAGCGGGCCTACGACCACCCCAAATTCGTCGAAGACCTGGTGCGCGATGTCGCGGTGGCGCTGGAGCGCGACGAACGCGTGGCCGCCTACACCGTGGAATCGGAAAACTTTGAATCCATCCACAACCATTCGGCGTATGCCTTGGTGGAAGGCCGCAAACCCTGACGCGGCCAGGGAGCCAAGACCATGCGCATTGCCATCATCGGAACCGGTATTTCAGGCCTCGGGGCGGCGTGGGCCCTGCGCCATCGCGCCCAGATCACGCTGTTCGAGGCCGGCTCGCATTTCGGCGGCCATACCCACACGGTGGATGTCGATCTGCCCGGCGAAGCGCCCTTCGCCGTGGACACGGGCTTTCTCGTGCTCAACGAACGCACCTATCCGCGGCTGCAGGCGCTGTTCGCCGAGCTGAGCGTCCCATTGGCGACTTCCGACATGTCGTTCTCGGTGCAGACCCCGCTGCCCGACGGCAACGCCCTGGAATGGAGCGGCTCCAATCTGGACACCGTTTTCGCCCAACGGCGCAACCTGACGCGGCCCGCCTTCTGGCGCATGCTGCGCGACATCCTGCGCTTCAACCGCGAAGCCACGGCGCTGGCCCGGCGGCCCGACGCCGAACTCGACGCCCTTCTCACCGTGGGCCAATACCTGCGGCGCGAAGGCTACGGCGAACCGTTTCTGCACTGGTATCTGCTGCCGATGACCGCCTGCATCTGGTCGTGCCCGCCGGGGCAGATGCTCGACTTTCCGCTGGCCACGCTGGTGCGCTTCTGCGACAACCACGGGCTGCTGCAAGTCAACAACCGGCCCCAGTGGTTCACCGTGCGCGGCGGCGCCCGGCAGTATGTGCAGAAGATGCTCGCCCAACTGCCCGACGCGCGCCTGCGCACCCCGGTGCAACGGGTGACGAGACACGACGACGGCGTCGAGGTGCACACCCACGAAGGCCCGATCTGGTTCGACCGAGTGATCTTTGCCTGCCACAGCGACCAGGCCCTGGCCCTGCTCGAGACGCCCAGCCAGGACGAGCGCGAGGTGCTCGGCGCCATACGCTACCAGCCCAATCGCGCCCTGCTGCATACCGACACCAGCCTGCTGCCGCGCGCGCGCCGCGCCTGGGCGGCGTGGAATTACGAAAGCGGCCCGGCGCATGGCGAGCAGGCCCCGACCGTGTGTCTGCACTACCTGCTCAACAAATTGCAGCCGCTGCCCACGCAGCGTCCCATCGTCGTCTCGCTCAACCCGCTGCGCGAACCGGCGCAGCACACGGTGCTGCGTGAGATCGACTATGCCCATCCCATTTTCGATCAGGCCGCGATCGCCGCGCAGCAGCGCGTACCGGCCCTTCAGGGGCGACAGCACAGTTATTTCTGCGGCGCCTGGTGCGGCTATGGCTTTCATGAAGACGGTCTGAAATCGGGCTTTGATGCGGCACAGGCCTTGCTGTCCGACGTGGACGCCCAACCCGCGCAACGCGCCCTGGCGGCGTGAAGGCGGACACCATGGCCACCGCCGACGCCGCGCCGAACCGCCCGCTCCTGGGCAGCGGTCCGGTGCGGCACCGCCGCCTGCGGCCGGCGACGCATGCGTTCAGCTATCGCGCGATGTTTCTGCTGCTGCCCATGCGCAGTCTGGCCCGCGACGCCTCGCTGATGCCCATCGCCCGCAACCGCTTCGGCGCCATGAGTTTTTACGATGCCGATCACGGCGACGGCCGCGGCGACAGCCTGGCCTGGCTCGATGCGCTGCTGGCCGCCGAAGGCATCACCGACGCCGATGGCGAAGTCTGGCTGCAGACCTTTCCCCGCATCTGGGGCTACACCTTCAAGCCCGTAAGCCTCTGGTATTGCGAACGCGCCGACGGCAGTCTGCGCTGCGCCGTGGCCGAAGTGAACAACACCTTCGGCGAACGCCACTGCTATCTCCTCGTCCCCGAGCAAGGCTGCGACCATCTGCAGTGGGGCGCGCCATACAGAGCCCGCAAGGTGTTCCACGTCTCGCCGTTCTGCACGGTCGAAGGCAGCTACCGGTTTCGCTTTCTGCGCAGCACGACGACCACGCCACCGCGCCTCGTCCTGCGCATCGACCACGACGACGACGCCGGCCCGCTCATCCAGACCAGCCTCAGCGGCGAACTCGCGCCGCTCACCGCCGCGCGTGCCCGCATGGCCCTGCTGCGCCACCCGCTGCACAGCTTTGGCGTCATGGCGCGCATCCACTGGCAGGCCCTCAAGCTCTGGCGCAAGCGCGTGCCCTTCCATGCCAAGCCCCTCCCTCCCGACCCCTTTGTGAGCCGATCATGAGCGCCAGCCACCGCACCCTCTCCCCCATTTCCCCCGTGTCCACGGGCGTGGCCGTCGTCGGCAGCCGACGGCGCCGCCCTCCGCTGGCCGCGCGCGGCGTGCTGCGTCTGCTCGAACGCCTGCAGATCGGCCGACTCGATCTGCACGGGCCAGATGGCCTCTGGCGCCACTTCGGCCACGACACTCAGGGCCCGCACGTCGAAGTCGCACTGCACGACTGGCGCGTGCTGGGCGAGGTGCTGCGGCGCGGCGACATCGCCTTCGCCGAGGCGTGGATGCGGCGCGCCTGGGACACGCCCGATCTGCCCGCCCTGCTCGAACTGCTGGTGGCCAACCGCGACATCATTGCCCGCGCCCTGCACGGCAGCCTGCTGGGCCGGCTGCCCGACCGCATCCGTCACCTTCTGCGCCGCAACAGCCGCGCCGGAAGCCGCGACAACATCCACGCGCACTACGACATCGGCAACGCCTTCTATCGCCTCTGGCTCGACCCGGGCATGACCTATTCCAGCGCCCTGTTCAGCGGCGATGCCGCGCAGACGCTGGAACAGGCCCAGGCCGCCAAGTACGGCCGCGTGCTCGACCAATTGCAACTGCAGCCGGGCGCACGCGTGCTCGAGATCGGCTGCGGCTGGGGCGGACTGGCCGAGGCCGGCCAGCAGCGCGGCCTGCACATGGACGGCATCACCCTGTCCACCGAACAGCTCGACTACGCCCGCGGCCGGCTCGCGAACGCCAGCCCCCAGGCGCGGCTGGAACTGTGCGACTACCGCGACCTCGACCGGCTCGCGCCGCCCGAGGGCTATGACGGCGTGGCGTCCATCGAGATGTTCGAGGCCGTGGGCGAGGCGTACTGGCCGGGCTTTTTCCGCACCTTGTCGCGCCATCTCAAACCCGGGGCCCGCGCCTGCATCCAGACCATCACCATCGCCGACGATCTGTTCGACGACTACCGTCGCGGCACCGACTTCATCCAGCGCTACATCTTTCCCGGCGGCATGCTGCCCTCGCGCGCGGCCTTCAAGGCCCAGGCCGAGGCGGCGGGGCTGGAAGTCGTCGAGGAACTGGCCTTCGGCCCCGACTATGCCCGCACCCTGGCGCTGTGGCGCGAGCGCTTCACGGCCCAGCTCGATGCCGTTCGGGCCCAGGGCTTCGACGATCGCTTCGTGCGGCTGTGGACCTTCTACCTCGCCTACTGCGAGGCCGGTTTCAGCCAGGGCTCGACCCATGTGTGGCAGTTCACCCTGCGCCATGCCCGCCCACGCTGAACACAGCCGCCGTGGCCTGACGCGACGCCACCTGCTGCTGGCCGCGATGGCGACGGCCCTGCCCCTGCCCGCGCTGGCGCAAACGGCGGCGGGCATCCCCGAGGAGGTGCGCGACGAGATTGCCGGGGCGCGGTTCTCGGGCAGTGGCGAGTTTCGCTACTTCGGCTTTCTCGTCTATCGCGCCACGCTCTGGGTCGGGCCCCAGGGGCTGGGCGCGCAACTGGGCGACGCCCCTTTCGCCCTGCAACTGCGCTATGCACGCAGCCTCAAGGGCGCCGACATCGCGTCGCGCTCGGAGGAGGAAATGCGCAAGCTCGGTGAAGGCAGCCCGCAGCAGCGCGGCCTCTGGCTGCGGGCCATGCAGCGCCTGTTTCCCGACGTGGCCGACGGCGACACCCTGACGGGCGTCTTCATCCCGGCGGGCGCTGCGCCGGCGCAGTCGCGCTTTTACTTCAACGGCGCCCTGCGCGGTGCCGAAGGCGGCACGGCTTTCGCCCGCGCCTTCTTCGCCATCTGGCTGTCGCCCCAAACGCCCGCGCCCGATCTGCGCAAAGCCCTGCTGGCCAGGGCGTCGGCCGATGCGCCAGCATCGCAATGACCCCGAGCCACCATGAGAACGAGCTGGACTTCTCCCAGTGCAGGCTCGCTCGCGCTATTGCGCTACGGGGCTCCCAGCCTGGCGTTCGCCTTCGTTGCGCTGCCGCTCTATGTCTATCTGCCGGAGCATTACGCCACGCGCTATGCGGTGCCGCTGGGCTATCTCGGCGCGGTGCTGCTGATCACACGCTTTGCCGATGCGCTGTTCGACCCCTGGCTGGGACGGCTGGCCGATCATCTGCTGCGGCGCGGTCAGGCCAAGCCCGCGCTGATTGCCGCCTGCGTGCTGATGTTCATCGGCTTTGCCGCGCTGTTCGCCCTGCCCGCGCTGCTGCCCTTCGCCAGCGCTGGCAGCGCCTTCACACTGGTGTTCGTCGGCGCGCTGTTGCTCACCTATCTGGGTTTCAGCGCCGCGTCCATCGTGCATCAGGCCTGGGGCGCCACGCTGGGGGCTGACGAGGCCCAGCTTGCCCGCACCGTGGCCTGGCGCGAGGGTCTTGGGCTGGCCGGGGTGTTGCTGGCGGCTCTGGTGCCCCAACTGGGAGGCGCCAGCGCGCTGGTCGTCGTGTTCGCCTTCGCCCTGTTGGCCGGGCTCGTGCTGATGTGGCGCGCGCCCGATCCGGCGCCGCACCACGCGGCCAGGGCCGCGCTGCACTGGCGCACGCTGCTGGAGCCGCTGCACAACCGACGCTTCGTGGCCCTGCTCGCCGTCTTCGTCACCAGCGGCATCGCGGCGGCGATTCCGGCCACGCTGGTGCTGTTTTTCATCCGCGACCGGCTCGATGCGGCGGCGCTCGCTGGCGCCTATCTGTTCGCCTATTTCGCCGCGGCCGGTCTGCTGGTGCCGGTCTGGCTGCGCGCGGTGCGGCGTTTTGGCGCGGCGCGCTGCTGGCTGCTGGGCATGGGGCTGGCGGTGGCCGCCTTCGTCTGGGCCGCGCTGCTGCAGCCGGGCGATCGCTGGGGCTATGCCGTGGTGGTGCTGCTGTCGGGCGCGGCGCTCGGCCCCGATCTGGTGATGCCGCCGGCCCTGCTGGCCGGGGTCATACGCGAGGGCGGGCACGGCAACCGGCTCGAAGGCAGTTACTTCGGTGTCTGGAACTTTGCGACCAAGCTCAATCTCGCACTGGCTGCGGGGCTGGCCCTGCCGCTGCTGGCCCTGTTCGGCTACAGGCCAGACACGCTGGAGACCGGCACGCTGCCGCCGCTGGTGGTGGCGTACTGTCTTCTGCCTTCATGGCTCAAACTCGTTTCCGCCGGCCTGCTCTGGCACTTTTTTGTGCGCAATCGGTCAGGCCCGGCTCCCTTGGCTTCCTGAATGGAGAGTGTTCCCATGTCGTCCTCTTTCGTCTTGCGCTCCTGGCTGTCTTTGCGCCGTGGCTGGCTGCTCGCCGCCGTACTGGGCATCAGTCTGCTGTCGGGCTGCGCCAGCGTCACGCCGCTGGCCTATCGCGGGCAGACGCCCACGCTCGATCTCAAGCAGTATTTCAACGGACGGCTCACGGCAGTGGGCATCGTGTTCGACCGCTCGGGCAAGATGACGCGGCGTTTTCACGTCACCATCGACGCCTCCTGGAAAGGCGACGTGGGCACGCTCGACGAGCACTTCGTCTACCACGACGGCGCCAAGCAGGAGCGCATCTGGACCCTTCGCGAGCTGCCGGAGAAAGACGGCGAGAAGCGCTACGTCGGCACCGCAGGCGATGTGATCGGCGAGGCCATCGGCCGCGCGGCGGGCAACGCGCTGAACTGGCACTACACCCTGGCGCTGCCGGTCGATGGCACGATCTATCACGTGCAGCTCGACGACTGGATGTATCTGATGGACGACCATGTGCTGCTCAACCATTCGGTCATCACCAAGTTCGGCTTCAAGGTGGGCAGCGTGTTCCTGTCCTTCCACAAGCCATGAGTCTGAACCCGCGCATCGACGGCTGGAAGGGCCGCCGCGTGTGGGTGATCGGCGCGTCCACCGGCATCGGCCGCGCTTGCGCGGTCGCGCTGTTGCAGCGCGGCGCCCGGGTGGCCGTGTCGGCGCGCAATGCCCAGGCCTTGCAGCACATCGACGGCGCCATGGCCCTGCCCCTGGACGTGACCGATGCGCCGGCGCTGCATGCGGCCATGCAGGCCCTGCAGCGCGCATGGGGCGGACTCGACCTGCTGCTGTATTGCGCCGGCACCTACCGGCCCATGCGCGCCACCGCCTTCGATCTGGCCACAGCGTTGCAGCACGATGACGTGAACTACCGCGGTGCGCTGCACGCGCTGGATGCGGCACTG
Organism: Thiomonas sp.; assembly: GCA_021286835.1. Taxonomy (GTDB): domain Bacteria; phylum Pseudomonadota; class Gammaproteobacteria; order Burkholderiales; family Burkholderiaceae_C; genus Thiomonas. Next base: position 1,493 of record JAJTBQ010000043.1, on the reverse strand, counting down.
CCGGTCTTCAACGCCCAGCGCTCGGGCCATATCGCCCTGGTCAGCAGCGTGGCCGGCCTGGGCGGACTGCCTCAGGCGCTCGCCTACGGCCCGACCAAGGCGGCGCTGATCAACCTTGCCGAGACGCTCTACCTCGACCTGCAGCCGCAGGGCATCGGGGTGCATGTGATCAATCCGGGCTTTGTCGAAACCCCGCTGACGGCGCAGAACACGTTTGCCATGCCTGCGCTCATCAGCCCCGAGCAGGCGGCTGACGCCATCCTGGCCGGACTGGAGGCGGGGCACTTCGACATCCACTTCCCGCGCCGCTTCACCCTGTGGCTCAAACTGCTGCGCCTGCTGCCGCGCCGGCTGTATTTCCGCATCGTCAGCCGGTTCACCGGACTGTGAGCGGGTCTCAGCCGTTGTTGATGCGGCTGATGATCGCTTCGGTGAAGGTTCGGGTATTGGCACGGCCGCCCAGATCGCCGGTGCGGATGTTGTCGACATTCAGCGCGTCGGAAATGGCCTGGCGCAGGCGGCCGGCCTTGTCGTGCAGACCGACGTGGTCGAGCATGAGGGCGGCGGCCAGCATCAGCGCGATGGGGTTGGCGATGCCCTTGCCCGCGATGTCGGGCGCCGAGCCGTGCACCGCCTCGAAAATGGCCGCGTCTTCGCCGATGTTGGCACCGGGCGCCATGCCCAGACCGCCCACCAGACCGGCGGCCAGATCCGACAGGATGTCGCCGAACAGATTGGTCGTCACCAGGGTGTCGAACTGCCACGGGTTGATGACCAGCTTCATGCAGCAGGCATCGACGATCACATCATTGAGCTCGATCTGATCGGCGTACTTCTCCTTGTGCAGCATGTAGGCGGTTTCCAGGAAGATGCCGGTGAGCGCCTTCATGATGTTGGCCTTGTGCACCACCGTGACCTTCTTGCGCCCCAGGGCGATGGCGGTGCGGAAGGTGTAGTCGAGGATGTTGCGCGCGCCCTGGCGCGTGTTCACGCCGGTGGCGATGGCCACGGCATGCGGATCGCCATCGATCGGGATGTAGTGCTCGTAGCCCATGTACAGGCCTTCCACATTCTCCCGGAACACCAGCAGATCGACATTGTCATAGCGCCCACCGGGGATCAGGGTCTTGGTGGGCCGCATATTGGCGTAGAGCTTGAACGCCTCGCGCAGGCGGACGTTGCTGGAGCGATAGCCGCCGCCCGAGGGTGTTTCCAGCGGCCCCTTGAGCGCCAGCCGCGTGGTGCGGATGCTGGCCAGCGTGGCCGCGGGCAGCGGGTCGCCCGCCGTCTTCACCCCGCCCAGGCCAGCGACCTGCGAGTCCCACTCGAAGGGCGCCTCAAGCGCGTCGAGAACGGCCAGGGTGGCGTCCATGATCTCGGGGCCGATGCCGTCTCCGGCGATCAGGGTGGCGGGAATGCGGGTGCTCATCGAAGTCTCCGGTAGAGGGGGTCACCCCATCTAGCAAGGGTCGTGCCGTGGGGCGTGTGATTCC
>JAJTBQ010000389.1 GCA_021286835.1 Thiomonas sp. | reverse complement strand
TCTTGCCCAGTTCCACCAAGGCCGGGTTGATGACCTTGAAAGGCTCGATCGGCTGGATCGGCTCTTTGTCTTGAGCGATGGCGCTACCGGCGACCAGCAGGGCGGCTACGGCAACGGCGCGTAAAGTCCATGAGTGAAGACGAGTTGTGGCTTGCATGATGTTTCCCTTGAATGAATCCTCGGATCGGCTTCGTCTGTCACGCGATTGGTTTTGTGTGACATTTAGTTACCGATGAGGCCAGCTTATGCGGGTAAACCCTCGCCACCTTTGCGCAGCAACAAGGTTTGACGCGCCCGCCTGCCCAGGGCGTGGTCGGGCGGGCACAAGCCGCGCCCCTATGATGTCCGCCTAGGATGCTCGGGCTCCTCGGCCGACACGCTTCGCTGGCACTCCGGGGCGGCTGATCCACCCGGCCCGATCTGCACATCCTCCGCAGCACTTCACCGACTGAACCCGCCCATGCAGACCCATACCCTCTCCCGCCTCTGGGTGGCCGCCCAGTTCGGACTCCTTGGCCTGATGATCCTCTGGCCTTCGCCGCATTGGAGCCGGGGCTGGGTGTCGTACCTGCTGCTGGCCGCGGGTGCCGCCCTGGTGCTCTGGGTGTTCTGGCACAACCGGCCGGGCAATTTCAACATCGTGCCCGAACCTCGCCAGGGCGCGCATCTGGTGACGACGGGTCCGTACCGCTGGGTGCGTCATCCCATGTACGTGGCGCTGCTGCTGTTCATGGCCGGTGTCGCCGCCGCGGCGCACAGCCCGGTGCAATGGGCCTTGTGGCTGGCCCTGTGCGTCGTGCTCAACTTCAAGGCCGCCATGGAAGAACGCCTGCTCTCAGGCGTCTGGCCGGAGTACGCCGGGTATCAGCGCGTCACCCGGCGCTTCATTCCGGGCGTGTGGTGAGGCGGCCGCGAGAAGAAACGGAAACGCCAGACCCCCGCAGAGGGTCTGCACGAAGATCGCGCCCAGCGCGTCCGTGCCTGGCAGGAAGTTCCAGCTCGGGCTGAAGGCCACCGCAGCCAGGGGCAGCAGCAGCGCGGCGACGCAGAGTTGATAGAAACGCCAGCGCATGAGTTCCTGCGGCTGCATCTGGGCGCAACGCATCTGCTGAAACCCCAGCGCGAACGCCCATGCCGCGACCACCGCGAGCAGCCCTGCGCCCGCGTGTCCGCCGAACCAGGACCAGCCACCGAGCAGCGCCGCGCCGCCCGCGCCGATCAGCAGCCGCCGCCCCCACGCACGGCGCCGCCCGCGCCATGTCAGCAAAACCAGGAACAGCCCCAGCAGCAGCGCGAAGACCACCGCCACGCGCCACAGCGGCATCTGGTCCACGGCGAGATACAGGCAGGCCCATTGCACGGTGAACAACATGCCGCCCCAAAGCGCCGGCCACAACGAGGTGCCCTGCGCAAACAGCGCCAGACCCCGCCACCGCGTCCACAGCCACAGCAGCAGCATCGACCAGGCCACGGCGATGGCCGCCTGGAACAAGGCCGCCACCTGCGGCGCCGCATACTGCACGCTGCCGTACTGCAGCAGCCAGCACAGCAGGGCACAAATCAGCAGGCTCAGAGAGCGGAGCCTCAACACATCGCGCGCAGCAAGGAAAGCCATGCCGTCCATTGTGGCTGAACATCCAGCTCGGGAGAATGCCGATGTTCTGCGGCCAGCCGCCCGCACCCACCGGCCGGGCGCCTCGGTGTGAGCCTCGTCAACCCGCCAGCGCCCGCAGTCTGCTGAAATGCGAGCTCACCTGCCGCCGGACCACCCGCCATGAACTGGACCTTCTTCACGCAATTCCTGCACCTGATCGCCGTGATCCTGT
>JAJTBQ010000388.1 GCA_021286835.1 Thiomonas sp. | reverse complement strand
AGCGTGAAAGCCAGGCTGGGCAGGGCCGAACCCCAATTCGGCCACCACACGGTGCCCAACTGAAAGACCCCGATGCCCAGCAGCCAGACCGCCATCGGCCCCCAGCGCCAGTCGCCCTTGGGCGGCAAGCCCGGCGCGAGCTGCGCGATCACCACGCCGAACAAGGGCACGAACACCGAGCTCAGGGTGAGCAAGAAGGGCTCCAGCGCATGCATCGGCAGCGCCAGCGCGGCCACGGTGGCCAGGACCACAAGCGTCATGCCGGTGCGGCGGATGGTCCAGCTCCCGCGGAGAAAGTTGGTCGATACCGCGCCCGAGTGCACGTCGCCGTAGGCGTTGTCCACCTCGTCCACCAGAATGAAGCCGAGCGCAATCAGCCCGCCCTGGGCCAGCAGCAGCGTGCTGAGCATGTCGATTTCGCCCGGCGAGACGCTGATGACCAGCACCCCCAGCGCGTAACACCAGATGTTCGCCGCGGCATAGCCGATCCAGGTACCGCGCGCCGTCGCCCCGGCGTGCCGGCCGTAGCGTGCGTAGTCGGCCACCAGCGGCAGCCACGACACGGGCATCGCCACGACGAGATCCACCGCCGCGAGCAGGCTCATCGAGCCGTCGCCCGGCCGTGCCCAAAGCGCGTCAAAACCCAGGTTCCAGGCCTTCTGCCCGAACTGGTAGGTCAGCCACATCAGTGACGCGATGATCAGCGGCATGGCCGCGCGACTGACGAAACGCCGCACCAGACCGATCATCCGTCCGCTGGCCAGCACCAGCAGCAGCGCGCCCCAGGCCAGCGTGGCCGCCACGGGCACCCAGGCGCCGCGCACACCGAACACCTGATCGACGATGGTGCGGGTGCCGTCGCGCATGACCACCAGTTCGAACGCCGTCCAGCCCAGCAGTTGCACGACATTGAGCGCCACCGGCAGCATGGCAAAGCGCTGCCCCAGTGTGCGGCCGATCAGCGCCGAACTCGACAGGCCGTGCCGGCTGCCGATGCCCGCCACCCAGGCCAGCAGGCCCGCGCCCAGCACGGACCCCAACGCGATCGCCCCGGCCGCCTGCGGCAGACTCAGTCCCGGACGCAGATAGGCGCCCACCTGCATGACCAGCAGCCCCACCCCCAGACTGAACCAGAGCGCAAGCGAGTCGCCAAAGCTGAAGACCCGCTCCTGTGCGGGAACGGCGGCGTGGGACGTATGGGCCGTATCGGCCGAAGGGGTATGTGCTGCCATGACAGGATTCCTGCGGACACGCGCAGAAACCCGGCAGGGCGCGGCGCCCGATGGGCACCCGCCGACCATGCTTCCCTGCGCGAGGATGACCTCAATCAGGTTCGAAGGGACTCTCTCAGCGATGCTGCAAACCCACACAGCCCGCACCCCTAGCGTGGCGCCGCAGGATTGCGGCGCTTCGTGGATTGTAGGCAGGATGACGCCCCCGGGGCCGACCCACACGGCGCCGAAGCACGGCTATGCTGTGCCGCCTGACCTGCGTCTGTCCATGCGCCCGCTCCGCCTTCGCCCCCGACTGAACCTGGCCGCACGCCTGCTCTGGGCTGCGCCCTATTCCCTGCTGGGCCTGCTCGTCGCCGCACCGGCCTGTGCGCTCGGCGCCCGACTGCGCCGCTGCGATCACACCCTGGAATGCACCGGCGGAAAGCTGGGCCGCTGGATGCTGCGCCTGCCCAATCGCCATCGCCTGGTCGCGCTCACCCTGGGCCATGTCATCCTCGCGGTGGACACCACGTCGCTGCAATGGCTGCGCGCGCATGAACGGGTGCATGTGCGGCAATACGAACGCTGGGGCCCGTTCTTCGGCCCGGCCTATCTGCTGGAAAGTCTGTGGCAGAC
>JAJTBQ010000387.1 GCA_021286835.1 Thiomonas sp. | reverse complement strand
AGCGTCTGCGCCACGCTGCGGAACGCAAGCTGCTCCCAGGGAATGTCGGCCTCATGGAAAAGCCTGACCTCCAGGCTTTCCTCTCCAGCTTGCCAATGCGGTTGGGTGAGCTCGCCGCGGTAGAAAAAATAGACCTGATTCGCGGGCAGTACGTTGATCACCGCGTATAGCCCGCTCAGCGCAACTTCCGCGCCGGCCTCTTCGCGGGTTTCGCGCAGCGCACCCACTTCGGTGCTTTCGCCAATCTCCATGAAACCCGCCGGCAGGGTCCACAAGCCATAACGCGGCTCGATCGCACGCCGGCACAGCAGCACCTGCGGCCCCCAGGTTGGAATGGTGCCCACGATGTTGCGCGGATTCTCGTACTGGATGTGGCCGCAGGCCGGGCAGACGGCGCGTGGGCGGGAATCGCCCTCAGGAACGCGGTAGGTAACCGGCGAGCCGCAGGCGGTGCAATGGCGTATGGGCGGGTTGTGCATGGACTTGGCGCAGGGTGCAGGACGCCAGCTTATTGCGAAAAGACGGCCGGTGGCGTTGCGATGCTATTTCATGGTTCGCACGCGATTCGGCTGGACGTTTATGGCGATTTGAGCCCGCCCGGCAACTTCGAAGGTCCTGACCTTGCCCACTCAGACGGAAACCCCCGTGAAGGGCTTGACCTCGGTGAGGACGAAGCTCGATTTCACGTCTTCGACGCTTTCGTGTTTGAGCAGGGTTTCGAGCACGAAGTGGGCGTAGTGCTCCATGTCCTGCACGTGAACGCGCAGCAGATAGTCCATCTCGCCCGTCATGGCCAGGCATTCCACGACTTCGGGCCAGCCTTGCACCGCGACGCGAAACAGTTCCTGGGGTGAACGCTGGTTGCTGGCGCGATGTTTTTCGAGGCGCACGCTGAGCAGTGCGCTCAGGCTCAGGCCCAGAGCGCGCGGGCTGACGACGGCGCGATAGCCTTCGATCACCCCGATTTGCTCCAGCCGCCGGATGCGCCTTTGAACGGCCGAGGCGGAGAGCCCGATCTGCTCGGCGAGTTTTTCCTGCGTCAGTCGCGCATCGGTCTGCAGCAGGGCGAGCAGCTTGCGGTCGATGCGGTCGATGGTTTCCGGCGCGGGTTTGCGCATGACGGGTTGGCCTATAGATCGGTGCGCACGGTCCAGAGTTCGGGGAACAGCACCGTGTCGAGCATTTTGCGCAGGTAGGGCACGCCCCCGGTGCCGCCCGTTCCGCGTTTGAAGCCGATGACGCGCTCGACGGTGGTGACATGGCGGAAGCGCCAGAGACGGAACGCATCTTCGAGGTCGACCAGTTCTTCGCCGAGTTGATACAGCTCCCAGTGCCGCTCGGGTGCCTGGTACACGGTCAGCCAGGCTTGTTCCACCGTCTCGCTCGCTACATAGGGCTGGGTCCACTCCCGGTCGAGATGGCTCGGTGCAACTGGCAGGCCACGGCGGGCGAGCAGGCGCAGCGTCTCGTCGTACAGACTGGGCGTGCGCCAGGCGTTCTCCACGGTGGCAAGGTGTTCGGGCCGGTGGGCATGCGGGCGCAGCATGGCCGCGTTCTTGTTGCCCAGCAGGAATTCGATGCAGCGGTACTGCCAGCTCTGAAAGCCGCTCGACGACGCCAGGTAGGGTCGCAGCGCGGTGTATTCGCTAGGGGTCATGGTGGCGAGAACGTCCCAGGCGTGAACGAGCTGCTCCATGATGCGCGAGACGCGCGACAGCATCTTGAACGCGGGCTGCAGCGCATCTTGGCGCACGGCGTCGAGTGCGGCTTGCAACTCATGCAGCATCAGTTTCATCCAGAGTTCGCTGGTCTGGTGCTGAATGATGAACAGCATCTCGTTGTGCGTGGGCGAGAGCGG
>JAJTBQ010000386.1 GCA_021286835.1 Thiomonas sp. | reverse complement strand
CCGGCCTTGACGAGCTGGGTGTCGTCGGCGTCGATGGCGATGACCGTGCCGCCGACCTGCGGGGTCACCTGGACCAGATTGCCTTGCACATAGGCGTCGTCGGTGTAGGCGTAGCGCAAAGACTCCCAGTAGTGGTAGCCACCATAGACTGCGCCGACGATCACGAAGAAGCCGATGGCACTCAGCATCAGCCGCCGCCGTTTGGCGGCCTTGCCGTTGCCGTTGCCGTTACCGTTGTTGTTGCCGTTGCCGTTGCCGGCGGGCTGGGCCGCGCCTTCTGTCTTGTTGTTGTCTGGGGTACTCATGAATGCACTCCGTGGGAATTCGATTCGTTTTTAGAGGGAGAAGTCAAAGCGTGGGTCAGGAGGATTGGGCCGGGGCGCTGGCGGGCCGTTCCTTGGCCTTGTAGCCACCTCCCAGGGCGCGGATCAGCGCCACGTCGTCGCTCAGGGCCTGCGCCTTCAGGTCCGCGCCGGCCTGCTGCAGCTTGAGCACGCTTGACTGCACACTCAGCACGGTGAGGTAGTTCGACAGTCCGGCCTTGTAGCGTTGATCGACCAGACTCAGCGCGTCCTGCGCAGCGTCCAGCGCCTGTTGCTGCTGGGCGATCTGCTGGGCGACGGATTGCCGCGCGGCGATGGCGTCGGCCGCCTCGTGCACCGCATCCACCAGCGTGCCGTTGTATTGCGCGATGGCCGCATCGGCCTGCGCCGACTTGCCGCGAAGCTGGGCGCGCAGGGCGCCGCCTTCGAAGATCGGCAGTGTCAGCGCGGGGCCGACCCCCAGGGTCTGGCTGCTGGACCGCAGCCAGTTGGTGAAGCCCAGCGCGGTGAAGCCGGCAAACGCGGTGAGGTTGACGTTGGGGTAGAACGCCGCGCGTGCGGCCTTCACGCCGTGCAGCGCCGCCTCGACCTGCCAGCGGGCCGCGACGATGTCGGCGCGCCGGCCGATGAGCTCGGCGGGCAAGGTCTCGGGCAGGTCCAGGGTCGGCAGCGTATCGAGCTGCGGCGTCAGCGTGGCCGTGGCCTGCGGGCCCTGGCCGGTCAGCGCGGCCAGCAGATTGCGCGCCTGCGTGATCTGCACTCCGGTCTGGTCGATCTGCAGGCGGATCTGCGGCACTTCGGCCAGCGCCTGTTTCTCCTGCACCGTGGTTTCCAGTCCCGCGCCCACGCGGTCGCGCACCAGCTTCAGCATGTGCTCGCGCTGCTGCAGGGTTTGCTGCAGCACGTTCTGCACGGCGATCAGACGCGCGAGGTTGACATAGGCGCTGGCCACATGGGAGGCGAGCAGCACGCGCGCGGCCTGATCCTGCGCGGCGGCAGCGTGCGCTTCGCCGATGGCCGCCCGCAGCGTCTGGCGGTTCTTGCCGAAGAAGTCCAGCTCCCAGCTGCCTTGCAGCAGCGCCTGGTTCTCGGTGTACCAGCCGCCGCCCAGCGGTGGCGGATAGATGTCGTTGGCGCTGAACTGCTCGCGGGTGGAGTTCACCGCGGCGCCCAGCTTGGGCTTGAGCGCGCTGTCGGCCCCCTGCACCTGCGCGCGGGCCTGTTCGAGCCGCGCCTGGGCGACTTGCAGGCTGGGGTTGTCGGCCAGGGCGGTGGTGATCAGGCGGTCGAGCTCGGGGTCGTGAAAGGCGGTCCACCAGTCGGTCTTGGGAAAGGCTGTCTGCACAGGCTGCAGGCCGAGTTGCTGCGGCGGCGTGAGGTGGGCCGTGGGCGCGATGCCTCCGGTGCTGGCGCAGCCCGCCAGCAGCAGGGCGGCGAGCACAGGGGCCGCCAGCGCGGCACGCCGCACGCCGCGCGTTGAGATCAATGAGGTGTGGAGCATGATGGGAACGGGTCAGGAGTCGGATTTGTCGTTAT
>JAJTBQ010000042.1 GCA_021286835.1 Thiomonas sp. | reverse complement strand
CCGGCGGCTTTCTCGAAAAGGCCGTACCGCACAAGAACATGGTGCCGGTCTGCGCGCGCACGGGCCAGATCGTCGAGCCCATGCTCACCGACCAATGGTTCGTCGCCACCACCAAGGCCGGCCCGGACGGCAAAAGCATTGCACAGAAGGCCATCGACGCGGTGGCCTCGGGCGAGGTGACGTTCGTGCCCGAGAACTGGGTGAACACCTACAACCAGTGGATGACCAACATTCAAGACTGGTGCATCTCGCGACAACTGTGGTGGGGTCACCAGATCCCGGCCTGGTACGGCGAGAACGGCGAGATCTTCGTCGCTCGCAGCGAGGCCGAAGCGCGCGACAAGGCGTCCGCGGCTGGCTACAACCGCTCGCTCACCCGCGACCCGGACGTGCTCGACACCTGGTATTCCTCCGCCTTGGTGCCCTTCTCCACCATGGGCTGGCCCGAGCCGACGAAGGAGATGGACCTGTTCCTGCCCTCGTCGGTGCTGGTGACCGGCTTCGACATCATCTTCTTCTGGGTCGCCCGGATGATCATGATGACCACGCACTTCACCGGCAAGGTGCCCTTCCGTCATGTCTACATCCACGGCCTGGTGCTCGACGCGCACGGCAAGAAGATGAGCAAGAGCGAGGGCAATGTGCTCGACCCCGTGGATCTGATCGACGGCATCGAACTCGCCCCCCTGCTCGACAAGCGCACGACCGGGCTGCGAAAACCCGAAACCGCACCCGCCGTGCGCAAGGCCACTGAAAAGGAATTCCCCGACGGCATCCCCGCCTACGGCGCCGACGCCCTGCGCTTCACCTTCGCCTCCATGGCCACACTGGGCCGCAACATCAACTTCGACACCAAGCGCTGCGAGGGCTACCGCAATTTCTGCAACAAACTGTGGAACGCCACCCGCTTCGTGCTGATGCAGGTGGAGGGCATGAGCGGTTTCGACCGCGGCATGGGCGACTGCAACAACACTTGCGGCCCCGACGGCTACATGCACTTCAGCGCCGCCGACCGCTGGATCGCCTCGCTGCTGCAACGCACCGAGCAGCAAGTGGCGCAGGGCTTTGCCGACTATCGGCTCGATTTCGCGGCCCAGGCCATTTATCAGTTCGTATGGGACGAGTACTGCGACTGGTACCTGGAAATCGCCAAGACCCAGATCGCCCACGGCACGCCGCAGCAGCAGCGCGCGGCCCGGCGCACTTTGGTGCGCACCCTGGAAACCGTGTTGCGTCTGGCGCATCCCATCATGCCCTTCATCACCGAGGAACTGTGGCAGACGGTTGCTCCGCTCGCCGGGCGCGCCGGCAGCAGCATCGCCGTAGCGCCCTACCCCGAGGCGCAACTTGAGAAGATCGACGCAGCCGCAGAGTCGGAAATCGCCGCCTTCAAGCAACTGGTCGAAGCCTGCCGCAATCTGCGCGGCGAACTCGGCGTGTCACCGGCGCAGCGCCTGCCTCTATTGGCCTGTGGCGATGTCGCACTGATCGAGCGGCACCGGCCGGCACTGCAAGCCCTGGCCAAGATTGCCGAGATCAAGGTTTTTGCCGATCCCGCGCAATGGAAAACCGCCACCCAATCCTCACCCACGAGCGCGCTGGGCGACACCCAGTTTGCCTTGTTCGTCGAAGTCGATGCGGCGGTCGAGCGTGCGCGCTTGGGCAAGGAGGAACAACGCCTTCAGGGCGAGATTGCGAAAGCGCAGGGCAAGTTGGGCAACGCCAGTTTCGTTGGCCGCGCCCCGGCAGCGGTCGTGGCGCAGGAACAGGAACGTCTGCGCGATTTTCAAGCCCTGCTCGCCAAGGTCGAAGACCAGATCGCTCGCCTGCCCCAATAAAAAACCCCGTGGCCTTCGCGGTTCACGGGGTTTCAAAGAGCCGCCTCAATCGGCGGCCAGGTCTCATTCAATCGACGGCGTGCTCCGGCACGTCGAGTTTGTCGGCTTTGCGCTCCCCGGCCTGATAGTCCACCAGTTCGCGCAGGGTCTTGCCCGGTTTGAAATGCGGGATGCGCTTTTCCGGTACGGCGACCTGCTCACCCGAACGGGGATTGCGCCCGATGCGGGCGGGCCGATGGCTGACGCTGAAGCTCCCGAAGCCGCGGATCTCCACACGATGCCCGTCATCCAGCGCCTGCGCCAAGGCGTCCAGAATGGTCTTGACCGACAGTTCTGCGTCGCGATGCGCCAGTTGAGGAAACCGGGCGGACAGGATTTCTACGAGATCAGAGCGCGTCATAGGAAGTACAGGTGAAAACGGCGGCCTCGGTGGAATCACCAGGGCCGCCGCACATCAGGACAGCTCTGGTGCACACCGCAAGCGGTGCGCACCAGCCATTCAGCCCGCAAGGGCGAAGCATCGACGCAGCCGATCAGGAGCCTTTGTCCATCTTGGCGCGCAGAAGAGCGCCGAGGTTGGTGGTTCCGGCTTCGCGCTGATCGCCCGCCAGACGGTCCATCGCCTCTTGCTGTTCGGCAGCATCTTTCGCCTTGACCGACAACTGGATGTTGCGGGTCTTGCGATCGATGTTGACGACCACGGCCGAGACTTGATCGCCTTCCTTGAGGACGTTGCGGGCGTCTTCGACGCGCTCGCGCGAGATCTCGGAAGCGCGCAGATAGCCCTCGATGTCGTTGCCCAGATCGATGGTCGCGCCCTTGGGATCGACCACCTTCACCGTGCCTTCGACGATCTTGCCCTTGTCGTTCAGCGCGGCAAAGGACATGAAGGGATCGTCGAGCATCTGCTTGATGCCCAGCGAAATGCGCTCGCGCTCGATGTCGATGGCCAGCACCACGGCCTCGACGTCCTGGCCCTTCTTGTAGTTGCGCACTTCAGACTCGCCCGTGTCGTTCCAGGACAGGTCGGACAGGTGGATGAGGCCGTCGATGCCACCGGGCAGGCCGATGAACACGCCGAAGTCGGTGATCGACTTGACCGGGCCTGAGACCTTGTCGCCACGCTTGTGATTGGCGGCGAATTCGTCCCAGGGGTTGGCGCGGCACTGCTTCATGCCCAGGCTGATGCGGCGACGGTCTTCGTCGATTTCCAGCACTTGCACTTCGACCTCGTCGCCCAGTTGCACCACTTTGCTCGGGGCGACGTTCTTGTTGGTCCAGTCCATTTCGGAGACGTGCACCAGGCCTTCGATGCCGGGCTCGATCTCGACGAAAGCGCCGTACTCGGCGATGTTGGTGACCTTGCCGAACAGGCGGGTGCCCGCCGGGTAGCGGCGAGACACGCCGTGCCAGGGGTCATCGCCCATCTGCTTGAGGCCCAGCGATACGCGGCCCTTCTCGGCGTCGAACTTGAGCACCTTGGCCGTGACTTCCTGGCCGGGGGTGACGACTTCGCTGGGGTGGCGAACACGGCGCCAGGCCAGATCGGTGATGTGCAGCAGGCCGTCGATGCCGCCCAGATCCACGAAGGCGCCGTAGTCGGTGATGTTCTTGACCACGCCTGTGACCAGCGCACCTTCTTGAAGGTTCTCGAGCAGCTTGGCGCGCTCTTCACCCTGGCTGGCTTCGACCACGGCGCGGCGCGACAGCACGACGTTGTTGCGCTTGCGGTCGAGCTTGATGACCTTGAATTCCAGGGTCTTGTTTTCGTAGGGCGTGGTGTCCTTCACCGGGCGGGTGTCGAGCAGCGAGCCGGGCAGGAAGGCGCGAATGCCGTTGACCATGACGGTCAGGCCGCCCTTGACCTTGCCGGTCGTGGTGCCTTCGACGAATTCGCCGGTTTCGAGCGCCTTCTCAAGCGACAGCCAGGACGCCAGACGCTTGGCCTTGTCGCGCGACAGCACGGTGTCGCCACGGCCGTTTTCCAGGGCGTCGATGGCCACGGAGACGAAATCGCCCACGTGGACGTCGGCTTCGCCCTGATCGTTGTGGAACTCTTCGATGGGGATGTAGGCGTCGGACTTCAGGCCGGCGTTGACCACCACGAAGTTCTGATCGACGGCAACGACTTCGGCGGTGATGACTTCGCCGGCGCGCATGTCGCGCGATTGCAGGGATTCTTCAAACAGTGCGGCGAACGATTCGGTGGAAGCAGCACTTGGGGAGACAGAGGACATTGAGTTCAGACCTTCAGACCACGGCAGGACCGTGGGGTTGGAGACAAAAACTGAAATCGCGCGGGCGCGCGTTCAGGCCACTTAACAACCTTGCTGCCGCCATAGCGCCAGCACGGCTTCGACCGTTTGCGCAAGGCTCAGGTCGGTACTGTCGAGCAGTTTCGCGTCGGCCGCAGGCCTGAGGGCCGCAACCGCGCGCTGGGTATCGCGCGCATCACGCTCTAGCAAGTCAGCAAAAACGTCGGCAAGTATAGCCGGATTCCCTTGTGAAATCAATTGCTTATACCGGCGTTCGGCGCGGCTGCCGGCACTGGCGGTCAGGAAGATCTTGAGTTGCGCATCGGGAAACACCACGGTGCCCATGTCGCGTCCGTCGGCCACGAGTCCGGGGGCTCGGCGAAAGCTGCGCTGCAGCGCGAACAGGGCGTCGCGCACGGCAGGCAGCGCGGCGATGGTGGAGGCGGCCTGCCCCACCGGTTCGGTACGCAGTTGTGCGGCATCGAAGACCTTCTCGTTCAGATAGATGTGCCCTGCGGTGAAGGTCACGGGCAATGTTGCCGCCAGTCGGGCCAGGGCAGCGCCGTCGTCCAGCGCCATGCCTTGCCGCAACGCAGCCCAGGCGGTGAGGCGGTACAACACCCCGGAGTCGAGGCAGTCAAAACCCAGGGCCTCGGCCACCGCCGTGGCGATACTTCCCTTGCCCGAGGCGGTGGGGCCGTCGATGGCGATGACCGGCACGGGCCGGGCGATGCGGGCAAAGTCGTGAAAATAGCCCGGATAGGTCTTGGCCACGCAGCCTGGATCGGCGATGCGAACGTCGGCCGGGCCGAAGCTGGCCAGCGAGAAGCACATGGCCATGCGGTGATCGTCGTAGGTGGCAATGGTGGCGCTGCGCCATTGGACTGGCTGTAGCGGATGTACCCGCAGCCAATCGGCGCCGGACTCGACCCTCGCCCCCAGCTTGGCCAGTTCGGTGGCCATCGCATGAATGCGGTCGGTTTCCTTCACACGCCAGCTGCCGATGGCGGTCAGGGTCGTCGGTGCGTCGGCGAACAGCGCGGTCATCGCCAGCGTCATGGCGGCGTCGGGAATGGCCAGACAGTCGATCTCGCCGCCCCGCAGCGCCTTCAATCCGGGCTGAAGGCCGTCGGTCTCAATGAAGTCATCGCCCCAGCGCACCCGGGCTCCGAGATCTTCGAGCACGCGGGCGAAGGCCACATCGCCCTGAATACTGTCGCGCCCCACCCCTTCCACGCGCACGGGCGCCCCGCGGCCCTGGAGTTGGCCCAACACCCCCGCCGCCAGAAAGTAGGACGCGGAGGACGCATCGCCCTCCACGGCAATACGGCCGGGGCTGCGCAGTCGGCTGCCTGCGGGAATGACAAACCGCTCCCATCCCGCGCGCTGCACGGTCACGCCAAAGCGGCGCAACAGGTTCAGCGTGATCTCGACATAGGGCTTGGAAATCAACTCGCCCTGCACGGCGATGACCAAATCTTGCTCCGCGGCCTTGAGGGGCAGCGCCAGCAGCAAGGCGGTCAGGAACTGGCTGGACACATCGCCCCGCACGGCCACATCGCCGTCCAGCCGGAACCGGCTGGCCCCGATGCGCAGCGGCGGATAGCCCGGTTGGCCCTCATAGTCGATGGCGCAGCCGAACTGCCGCAACGCATCGACCAGATCGCCGATCGGGCGCTCGTGCATGCGCGCGACGCCGTGAAGCCGGTAGTCTCCGCCCTGCAGCGCCAGCGCGGCCGTGAGCGGCCGGATCGCCGTCCCCGCGTTGCCCATGAACAGATCCGCGCTCGAAGCCGGAAACCGCCCTGCACCGCCCTGCACGCGGGCACTGCCGCCATCGCGCTGCAGCCCGATGCCCAGACTGTGCAAAGCGGACAACATCACGCGCGTATCGTCGGAATCAAGCAGGCCGGTGATCTCGGTCTGTCCCTCGGCGAGCGCCGCGAGCAGCAGCACCCGGTTGGAGATGCTCTTGGAGCCGGGCAGCGCCACCCGCCCGCCCGCGCCGATGAGCGGCGGCAGATCCAGGAACTCAGGCGTCATCATCGGCCGCCATGGGAGCATCCCAGCCTTGACGCACCTGACTGGCGCGTCGGATCAAGGCCTCCACCGCGCTCCAGTTGCCCTGCCGGGTCTGGGCCTCAAAGCCGGCCAGGGCTTGTTTGTAGATCTGCAACTGACGCAGCACCTCGTCCCGGTTGGCCTGAAGGACATCGCGCCACATGTGAGGATCGCCACCCGCGATCCGGCTGAAATCGCGAAAACCGGGGCCCGCGAGTTGAAGGTAGGCACTGCCTTGCGGCTGGCTGCTCAAGGCATAGACGTAGCTGAACGCCAGCAAGTGCGGCAGGTGGCTGACCGCTGCAAACGCTGCGTCGTGTTCTTCCGGCGTCATGACGGACACCACCCCGCCGATGGATTCCCAGGCCTGGGTGGCGATGTCCACCAGAGCGTCGCTATTGGCTTCGAGAGGCGTGATGACCACTCGCTTGCCGTCGAACAATCCCGCCTCGGCATGCAGCACCCCGCTTTTTTCCTTGCCCGCAATGGGATGACAGGGCACGAACTGGCTCTGCCTCGCACCCAGCTGGGACTGCGCCGCAGCCACCACATTGCCCTTGGTGCTGCCCACATCCATCACCAGCGCGTGAGGCTCGAGACCATGCCGCAGTTGTTTGAGCAGGTCGCCGGTCGACACCACGGGAACCGCCAGCAAGACGAGATCGGCGCCATGCACGGCGCGCAGCGCGGAGTCGGCTTCTTCATCAATGATGCCGCGCTCAAGTGCGGTGCGGGTGGTCGTGGGCGACTTGCTGTAACCCACGATGTGCCGTGCCAGCTTGGCGCGGCGCGCCGCAAGGGCGAAAGACCCTCCCAGCAGCCCGACGCCCAGAATGGCCAGCCGCTCGAACTGCACGGAGGCGTCGTCGCCGATCACGGTGTCCATCGGTTCAGCCTTGGGCAAAGTGAGCTCGCAATGCCGCGATGAAGGTGGCGTTCTCCGCCTCGGTGCCAACGGAGATGCGCAACCATTGCGGCAAGCCGTAGTTGTCCACCGGACGCGCGATGACACCCCGCTGCAGCAAGGCCAGATTCACGCGGGCGCCCGCACCCTCGTCATCACCGACCCTGACCAGGACGAAGTTGCCTTGTGACGGGATGTAGCGCAGGCCCAGCGCGTCAAAGGCCTCTGCCAGCTGGGCCTGCCCAGCACGGTTGACGGCATAGGCCTGATCGATGAAATCGAGATCGTCGAGCGCGGCCAGGGCCGCAGCCTGCCCCAGGGTGCTGGTGTTGAAGGCCGAACGCACGCGATTGAGCACATCGGTGAGCGCGGGCTGCGAAACCCCGTAGCCCATGCGCAAACCGGCCAGGCCGTAAGCCTTGGAGAAGGTGCGCGAAACCATGAGATTGGGAAATTCACGCACCCACGCCATGCTGTCGTAGCGCAGGGCGGGTAGGGTGTATTCCACATAGGCCTCATCGAGTACCACGGCGATGTGCGGCGGAACCTTGCGGAGAAAGTCGAGCAACTCGCTAGCGGGCAGGAAAGTTCCCGTGGGGTTGTTGGGGTTGGCCACGAAAATCAGCTTGGTCTGCGGTGTGATGGCGGCCAGCATGGCGGGCAGATCGTGTCCAAAATCCCGGTCGGGCACGATCTGATGCGCCGCCCCGACACCTTGCACGGCCTGGGTGTAGACGATGAAGCTGTAGCGCGCGTACATCCCGGCATCGGCATCGGTCAGCAAGGCACGCGCCGCCATTTCCAGCAAGTCGCTCGACCCGTGCCCCAGCGTGATCCAGCCGGCGGGCACGCCGAGCCGGGTCGCCAGCGCCTGCTTGAGCGCGTAGCCATCGTTGTCGGGGTAGCGGGTGCTGTCCTCCATCGCCGAGAGCATCGCCTCTTTGGCGCGGGGCGACATGCCCAGCGGGTTCTCGTTCGACGCGAGCTTGACGATGCGCCCTGGCTCCAAACCGAATTGCCGGGCCACTTCCGCGATGGGCTTGCCCCCGACATAGGGCGAAATGGCCTGCACATAGTCGGCGCCCCAGCGGGCTTGCGTGGCTTGGTGTTCTGACATGGTCAAACTTTCAGAGGGTATGCGGGTTACTGCGGCGAATCACGGCGGCGGATTTCTGCCAGGTGCTACCACGAGAGCCTTGATCAGCTCTCGCGCGGCTTTCTGTCGATGGGGTAGGAGCCCAGGCATTTATACATCGCACAGACCGATTGCAATTCCCGCAATGCGGCCGCCACGCGGTCGTCGTTCTGATGGCCTTCGACGTCGATGTAAAAAGCGTATTCCCATTCTCCCGAACGCGCCGGGCGCGATTCGAATCGGGTCATGCTGACGCCGTGTTCGGCCAGCGGCTTGAGCAGGTCGTACACCGCGCCGGCCTTGTTGGGCACGGAAAGAATGAGACTGGTCCGGTCGGCGCCGGTGGGTTCGGGCTGCGCCGCACCCAGCACGACGAAACGCGTGGTGTTCTGGGCCTCGTCCTGAATGGCGCGTGCGGCGATGTGCAGTCCGTAAAGCACCGCGGTCGCTTCGGCGGCAATGCCGGCGATGCTGGCGTCTTCCGCGGCCAGTCTCGCACCTTCCGCATTGCTCGACACCGGCCGGATCTCGACGCCCGGCAGATGCGCGCGCAGCCAGCCCGCGCATTGGGCCAGGGCCTGGGGATGCGCGGCGACCGTCTGGATGCCCTGCAGATCGGGCGTCTGCCGCATGAGGAAATGCCGTACCGGCAGGCTCACTTCGCCGCACAGATGCACGGGATGGGCGAGCAACAGATCCATGCTGCGCGCCACCGCGCCCTCGGTGCTGTTTTCCACCGGCACGATGGCGAATTCGCTTTCTCCGCTCAGATAGCTGCGGAACACATCGTCGATGGTCGCGCAGGGAAAGCCCTGGGCACTGGCGCCGAAAAAACGCCGCGCCGCCTGCTCGCTGAACGTGCCGGCCGGACCCAGGAAAGCCACGCGCTGCGGCGCCTCGAGGGCACGGCAGGCCGACATGACTTCGCGCCAAATGGCGCTGACGCCCGAATTGCGCAGCGGCCCGGCATTGTGCTCATGCAGTTTCTCGATCACCTGCCGTTCGCGCTCGGGGCGGAACACCGGCATGTTCAGGCGCTGCTTGATATGACCGATCTGCTGGGCGGCTTCCGCACGCTGGTTCAGCAGGGCCAGAATCTGCTTGTCGAGGGCATCGATCTGGTCGCGCCAGGGGCTCAGGTCGTCTTGGGAGTCTTGGCTCATCGGATTTCAGCCGTGGCTTTTCTCAAAATCTTTCAGGTAGTCCACCAGGGCCTGCACGCCTTCGAGGGGCATGGCGTTGTAGATCGAGGCCCGCATGCCGCCCACTGACTTGTGCCCCTTGAGTTGCAGCAACCCGGCCGCCTCGGCACCTTGCAGAAAGCTTGCGTTCAAGGCACTTTCACGCAGATGAAACGGCACGTTCATGCGCGAGCGGCAGTCGCGCGCCACCCGCGTCTCGTAAAGCTGCGAGGCATCGAGCGCGTCGTACAGCAGGTGCGCCTTGGCGATATTGCGCGCCTCCACCGCGGCCAAACCGCTCAGCCCCTCGAAACGCTGGCGCTTGATCCACTGCAAGACCAGTCCGGCGATGTAGATCGCATAGGTGGGCGGCGTGTTGAACATGGAGTGGTTGGCCGCCACCACGGCGTAATCGAACGCGCTGGGACAATGCGGCATGGCATGCCCCAGCATGTCGCGGCGAATGATGACCAGCGTCAGGCCGGCCGGGCCAATGTTCTTCTGGGCGCCGCCGTAGATGCAGGCGTATCGCGACACATCCACTTCGCGCGACAACAGGTGCGAGGACATGTCCGCCACCAGCGGCACGCCGCGGCTGTCGGGCACGAAATGGAACTCCACGCCGTCGATGGTTTCGTTGGTGCAGAGGTGCAGGTACTGCGCGTCGGGGCGAATGCTCCAGGCGGCGTTGTCGGGAATGCTGCCGTAGCCCTGATCGTCGTGCGCGCTGGCGCTCAGGTGCACGTCGCAATACTTGCGGGCTTCCTGCTGGCTTTTCTGTGACCAGCTTCCCGTCACCACATAATCCGCCTTGGCCCCGCGCGAAAGATTGAGCGGAACGATGGCGTTCTCCGCAATCGCCCCGCCTTGCATGAACAGTACGGCGTAGTCGTCGGGGATGCGCAGCAATTCACGCAGATCGGCCTCGGCCTGCGCCAGGATGGACTCGAACTGCGGGCCGCGATGGCTCATCTCCATCACGCTCATGCCGCAGCCGTGCCAGTCGAGCATTTCGGCGGCCGCCTCCTGCAGCACCTCTTCAGGAATGGCGGCCGGCCCGGCGGAAAAGTTATGTGGGCGTTGCTTGACCATACGGATTTACTCCGCCGCCGTGTCGGCGTCGCCGTCCGTCGGGGGCAGTTCCTCGTCGCCCTCGGCCTCCACCACCGGCTGCACCTGGATGAGCTGCGCCTTGGCGTCCAGCGCGATCAAGGTGACGCCCTGCGTGGCACGGCCCATTTCGCGGATTTCCTCCACCCGGGTGCGCACCAGCACGCCAGTGTCGGTGATGAGCATGATTTCGTCGCTGGTCCGCACCAGACAGGCGGCCACCACCTTGCCGTTGCGCTCCGAAGTCTGGATGGCGATCATGCCCTTGGTGCCGCGCCCATGACGCGTGTATTCGGTGATGGACGTGCGCTTGCCGTAGCCGTTTTCCGTGGCCGTGAGCACGCTCTGGGTTTCGTCCTCGGCCACCAACAGCGCGATGACGGCCTGGTCGGCCTCGAGCTGCATGCCGCGCACGCCGCGCGCCTCGCGCCCCATGGGGCGCACGTCTGCCTCGTCGAAACGCACGGCCTTGCCCGCATCCGAGAAGAGCATGACGTCGTGCTGACCATCGGTGATGGCCGCACCGATGAGATAGTCGTCATCATCGAGTCCGACAGCGATGATGCCCGCGGTGCGGCGGTTGGCAAAGGCCGTCAGCGGGGTCTTTTTCACCGTGCCGCGAGCCGTAGCCATGAAGACGTAGTGCTGCTCGTCGAAGGCCTTGACCGGCAGTACCGTGGTGATCTTTTCACCTGCCTGGAGCGGGAACAGGTTGACCAGGGGCTTGCCGCGCGACCCACGCCCGCCCATCGGCGACTCGTACACCTTCATCCAGTACACCCGGCCGCGGTTGGAGAAGCAAAGCAGCATGTCGTGGGTGTTGGCCACGAACAGCTGCTCGACCCAGTCGTCTTCCTTGGTGCCCGTGGCCAGCTTGCCCCGGCCGCCGCGGCGCTGCGCACGGTATTCCGCCAGAGGCTGGCTCTTGACATAGCCCGAATGCGAGATGGTGACCACGAGGTCTTGCGGGGTAATGAGATCCTCGACGTCGATGTCGTAGGCATTGACTTCGATGTGCGAGCGGCGCGCATCGCCGAACTCGGCACGCAGGGCGCTCATCTCTGTGGCGATGATCTCGGTCATGCGCTCGGGCTTGGCCAGGATGTCGAGCAGATCGGCGATCTGCGTCATGACATCCTTGTATTCGCCCACGATCTTGTCCTGCTCCAGGCCGGTCAGGCGCTGCAGCCGCATCTGCAGGATTTCCTGCGCCTGCGTCTCGCTGAGGTAATAGCCGTCGGCCTTCAGGCCGTAACGCGGATCGAGGTCATCGGGCTGGAACTGGGTGATGTCGCCCTCGACGCGTGACAGCATGGCGCGCGCCTCGCCCGGCTCCCAGGCCTGCGCCAGCAGACGTTCCTTCGCCACCGGCGGCGTGGGCGCGGACTTGATGAGCTCGATCATGCGATCGACATTGGCCAGTGCCACCGCGAGACCTTCGAGCACGTGGCCACGTTCGCGCGCCTTGCGCAGATCGAACACCGTGCGGCGGGTGATGATCTCGCGGCGATGCGACAGAAAGGCCGCGATCATCTGCTGCAGATTGAGCAGGCGCGGCTGGCCGTCCACCAGCGCGACCATGTTGACGCCAAAGGTATCCTGCAGCTGGGTCTGCTTGTACAGGTTGTTGAGCACGACCTCGGGAACTTCGCCGCGCTTGAGCTCGATGACCACGCGCATGCCCGATTTGTCGGACTCGTCCTGAATGTGGCTGATCCCTTCGATCTTCTTTTCTTGCACCAGCTCGGCGATGCGTTCAAGCAGCGTTCGCTTGTTGACCTGGTAGGGCAGCTCATCGACGATGATGGCCTGACGCTGCCCCTTTTCGAGGTCTTCAAAGTGGCAGCGCGCCCGCATCACCACCCGGCCGCGTCCCGTGCGATAGGCGTCGCGAACTCCGGAAGTGCCATAGATGATGCCCGCCGTAGGGAAGTCGGGCGCGGGCACGCGCTCCATCAACTCCTCGATCGTCGCCTCGGGATGGCGCAGCAGGTGCAGACAGGCATCCAGCACCTCGCCCAGGTTGTGCGGCGGAATATTGGTGGCCATGCCCACCGCGATGCCCGACGAACCATTGATCAACAGATTGGGCAGCCTTGCGGGCAGCAGCAACGGTTCCTGCTCGGAGCCGTCATAGTTGGGCCCGAAGTCGACCGTTTCCTTGTCGATGTCGGCAAGCATTTCGTGCGCGATCTTCGACAGGCGGATTTCGGTGTAGCGCATCGCCGCGGCGTTGTCGCCGTCCACCGAGCCGAAGTTGCCCTGCCCGTCCACCAGCA
>JAJTBQ010000385.1 GCA_021286835.1 Thiomonas sp. | reverse complement strand
CTCCCATGGCTGCCCTCGACGACATCCTCCGCAACTTCCCCGACTCTTCCTGGGAGGCACGCACGTCCGAACGCGCGCCCACGACCGGGGTGGAGCATCTGCTCGAAGCGGGCCATGTGCTGTGTTTTCCCCAACTTGCCTTTGAGCTGACCGAAGCCGAACGCCGCTTCCTGACCCCATCGATCAGCGACGGCAAGGCCAAGAACATCAGCCTGCGCGACGATGGCAGTTTGCGCGGCGCCGCGGGCAATGCGCACGATCAGGCCGAACTGCGCGACATGATTCAACGTTTCTCCAACCAGGCTCAGGCCCTGGTCGATCGGCTGTTCCCGCACTATCAGGGCAAGCTGCGCGCCGCCAAGGCCTCGTATCGGCCCATGCAGGTCGAGGATCGCGAAACGAGCTGGCGCAAGGACGACACCCGGCTGCATGTCGATGCCTTTCCGTCCAACCCGATTCGCGGCGTGCGATTGCTGCGCGTCTTCACCAACCTCAACCCGGCAGGTCGGCCGCGGCAGTGGCGGGTTGGCGAGGCCTTTCCCGAATTTCTGCAGCGCTTCGCGCCCCGGCTGAGCCCGCCGGTGCCCGGGTCGGCCGCCGTGTTGCGCGCACTCAAGATCACCAAGTCGCGCCGCACCGACTACGACCACTACATGCTGCAGCTGCACGACAAGGCCAAGGCCGATCTCGACTACCAGCGCGGCGGGCCGCAACGCGCGGTGGACTTCGCGCCGGGCACGACCTGGGTGGTGTTCTCCGATCAGGTGCTGCACGCCGTCATGGGCGGGCAATACATGATGGAACAGACCTTCTATCTTGAACCTGCCCATCAGCTCTATCCGCACACCGCGCCGCTCAAAGTTCTGGAAGACCTGATGGGCAAGGCCTTGCTGCCCGCTGCATGACCTCCACGGTTCTTCCCCTGCATTGGGGCCACGGCGGTTTGCCCACGGCACCGCGGAGCGTGCTGCTGGTGCAGATCTCGGCCATGGGCGACCAGGTGCAGACGCTGCCCGCCGTATCCGACATCGCCGCGCGCTGGCCGGGCATCGCCATCGACTGGGCGGTGGACGCCCGCTTCGCCGACATCCCGAGGCTGCATCCGGCAGTGCGCGAGGTGTTTGCCCTACCGCTCAAGGCAACCCAACAGCAACCTGGCCTCGCGTCGCTGCGCGCGCTCGCATCAAACCTTCGCCATCTTCGCAGGCACCAGTACGACGTGATCTGGGACCCGCACAGCGTGCTCAAGAGCGCCATCGTCTCGCGCCTGGCGCGCGGCGCCTTGCGGATCGGCTACCGTGCCCAAGACTGCGGCGGCGAACCTCTGGCGGCCCGGGCCTATCAGCTGCACTTCAGCCGCCCGACGGGGCTGCACGGCACCGAAGGACGCCGCGTGTTCGCGCGCGAAGTCTTCGATACCGACAGTGATCGCCCCGCGGACTACGCGATCGACCAGCGCTTTGCCCGTCAGACCGATTCGAGCGGGGCGAATGTGGTGTTCCTCGCCCATGGCGCGTCGAAGCCCGAAAAGCTCTGGCCCCTCGACCACTGGCAGGACCTGAGCGCCCGTCTGGTCCAGGCCGGCATGACCCTGCGGCTGACATGGGGCAACGCCGCCGAGCGTGAGCGCGCACAGCACATCATCTCCGGTTTGCCCCCGGGAAGTGCCGACATCCTCGATCGTCGCAGCCTTCTCGACATGCTGCCCCTGATTGCCCAGAGCCGGCTGCTGATCGGCGTGGACACCGGCTTCACCCATCTGGCCGCCGCGCTGCGGCGACCCGTGGTGGGACTGTTCGTCGCCACGGGGCCGGAGTTGTTCACGCCAACCTCCCCCGATCTCGCCCGCACGCTCGGCGGCACTGGCG
>JAJTBQ010000384.1 GCA_021286835.1 Thiomonas sp. | reverse complement strand
CAGCGGCGCGCCGCACTGCCGACAGAATTTCGCCTCTTCCTTGTTCTGCGCACCGCATTGGGTACAAAAGCGTGGCATGGCATCCCCCTGGTCGTCTTGCCCCCGATCTTAGGCGAGGACTTGGGGCGGGTTGACGCCCCCTTTGCGAATGGAGGACGCGCCATGCAAAAAGCCTGCCTTCCTTTCGGAAGGCAGGCCTTGCAAGGGTCCGATGCGGGGGCGCACCGAACCCGGGTTGCAACAGACGACAGGTCTGGACTTACATGTCCATGCCCATGCCGCCCATGCCGCCGCCGGGCATGGCGGGCGCGGCTTCTTCCTTCGGCGCCTCGGCCACCATGCACTCGGTGGTCAGCATCAGGCCGGCCACGGAGGCGGCGTTCTGCAGCGCGGTGCGGGTGACCTTGGTCGGGTCGAGAATGCCCATGGCGATCATGTCGCCATACTCGCCGTTGGCGGCGTTGTAGCCGTGGTTGCCCTTGCCTTCGAGCACCTTGGCCACGACCACGCTGGGCTCGTCACCGCTGTTGGCGACGATCTGGCGCAGCGGCTCTTCGACGGCGCGCATCACCAGCTTGATACCGGCTTCCTGGTCGGCATTGGCGCCCTTGACGCTGTTGGCGACGGCCTGCTTGGCGCGCAGCAGCGCCACGCCGCCACCGGCGACGATGCCTTCTTCCACTGCGGCGCGGGTGGCGTGCAGGGCGTCTTCGACGCGGGCCTTCTTCTCCTTCATTTCCACTTCAGTGGCGGCGCCAACCTTGATGACGGCCACGCCGCCAGCCAGCTTGGCCACGCGCTCTTGCAGCTTTTCGCGGTCGTAGTCGGAGGTGGCTTCTTCGATCTGGATGCGGATCTGCTTGACGCGAGCTTCGATGTCGGCGGCCACACCGGCGCCGTCGATGACGATGGTGTTTTCCTTGCCCACTTCGATGCGCTTGGCCTGGCCCAGATCGGCCAGCGTGACCTTCTCCAGCGTCAGACCGACTTCCTCGGCGATGACCTTGCCGCCGGTCAGGATGGCGATGTCTTCCAGCATGGCCTTGCGACGGTCGCCGAAGCCCGGGGCCTTGACGGCCACGGTCTTGAGGATGCCGCGGATGCTGTTGACCACCAGGGTGGCCAGCGCTTCGCCGTCGACGTCTTCAGCGATGATCAGCAGCGGACGGCTGGACTTGGCCACTTGCTCCAGCGCGGGCAGCAGGTCGCGGATATTGGAGATCTTCTTGTCATGCAGCAGCACGAACGGGTTGTCGAGCACGGCAACCTGCTTGTCCTGGTTGTTGATGAAGTAGGGCGACAGGTAGCCACGGTCGAATTGCATGCCTTCGACGATGTCGAGCTCGTTCTCCAGGCTCTTGCCGTCTTCGACGGTGATCACGCCTTCCTTGCCCACCTTGTCCATCGCCTCGGCGATGATCTGGCCGACATGCTCGTCGCTGTTGGCGGAGATGGAGCCGACCTGGGCGATTTCCTTGCTGTTGGAGCAGGGCTTGGAGGCCTTCTTCAGTTCCTCGACCAGCGCGGTGACCGACTTGTCGATGCCGCGCTTGAGGTCCATCGGGTTCATGCCGGCGGCCACGTACTTCATGCCTTCGCGCACGATGGCCTGGGCCAGCACGGTGGCGGTGGTGGTGCCGTCACCGGCGTTGTCGCTGGTCTTGGAAGCGACTTCCTTGACCATCTGCGCGCCCATGTTCTGGAGCTTGTCCTTCAGTTCGATTTCCTTGGCCACGGACACGCCGTCCTTGGTCACGGTGGGGGCGCCGAACGAGCGCTCGAGCACCACGTTGCGGCCCTTGGGGCCCAGCGTCGTCTTGACCGCGTTGGCCAGGATGTTCACGCCTTCGACCATGCGGGCGCGGGCGT
>JAJTBQ010000383.1 GCA_021286835.1 Thiomonas sp. | reverse complement strand
ATTTCGACTTCGACCTGCCTCCCGAACTGATTGCCCAGCATCCCGCGGCGCGGCGCGGCGACAGCCGCCTGCTCGATGCGGGCAGCCCACCCGCATTGCGGGATCGCGGTTTCCGCGAACTGCCCAGCCTGCTGCGCCGGGGCGATCTGGTGGTGTTCAACGACACGCGGGTGATACCCGCCAGGCTCTGGGGCTTCAAGGCCGCCCAGGGTGATGCGCCCCACGCGCAGGCTGGCCCGGCGCTCGGGGGTGTCGTGGAAGTGCTGGTCGAACGGGTGCTGGCCGATCACAAGGTTTGGGCTCATGTGCGGGCGAGCAAATCGCCCAAGCCGGGGCAGGTTCTCTGGCTCGGCGCCCATCGTCCGGATGCACCGGCAGGTGCGCTGCCGCCGTCTTCGGAGCCTTTGTTCGCGGTCCGCACCGTGGGGCGCGCCGGGCCCAACGACAGCCTGTTCGAGCTCGCTTTTCCCGGCGAGCCCTTGGCATTGCTGGAGCAATACGGCGCCGTGCCCCTGCCGCCCTACATCACCCATGCACCCGGCGGCGAGGATGCCGAGCGCTATCAGACGGTCTATGCGCGGCATCCCGGCTCGGTGGCCGCGCCGACGGCGGGGCTGCACTTTGACGATGCGGTGCTGGCGCAGATCGACGCCGCCGGTGCGCGCCGCATGGCCGTCACGCTGCATGTCGGCGCGGGCACGTTTCAGCCGGTCCGGGTGAGCGATCTTCGCCAGCACCAGATGCACAGCGAGTGGTACACCGTGCCCGAGGCGACCGCGCAGGCGATCGCCGAAGTGCGGGCGCTGCAGCTCGAGGCACGCGCGGCGGGCCGGGCCGATGCCGCGCCGCGGGTGGTGGCCGTGGGCACGACGGCGATGCGCGCGCTCGAATCCGCCGCCCTGGCCGCCGAGGCGGAGGGTGCCGCATTCGGCACCGTGCTGCCCGGCGCGCGTGATACGGCGCTGTTCGTCACCCCGGGCTATCGCTTTCGGGTGGTGGACGCCTTGCTGACCAATTTCCACCTGCCCCGGTCCACCCTGCTCATGCTGGTGTCGGCCTTCGCCGGCATGGACACCATACGCGCCGCCTACGCGCATGCGATTGCGCAGCGCTACCGGTTTTTCAGCTACGGCGATGCCATGTGGCTTTGCCGCGAGGACGCCGGCACCTTGCGCTGACACAAATCCATGCTGGCCTCGTGCCGACAGAATCGGCGCAACGAATCAATCGGGAGCCACCATGGAACATCAGCTTTTCTCCGCGCGGTTTGCGCAAGGCCGCGAGCAGCACCGTATCGAGCACATCGCAGCCCTGCGCCGACACATCGCTTCGCATGTGCCGCAGGTTCTCGGCGCCGAGGAGCAGCACGACCTGCAGCACATGCGCGAGGAGGAGAAAATTGCCCGCGACGTCTACATCCAGCTTGGCGAGCGCTGGGGGCTGCGCCCGTTTCTCAACATCAGCGGCGCTGAGCAGGCGCATATGGACGCCATCGCCGCGCTGCTGTCGCATTACGGCTTGAGCGATCCGGCACCCGGGCTGCCCGTGGGCGTGTTCCACACTCCCGCTTTCCAGACGCTGCATGACAGTCTTCTGGCGCAGGGCCTGCGCAGCGAACGCGACGCCATCCAGGTCGGGCTGCGCATCGAGGAACTCGACATCTTCGATCTGGCCGAAGCCCGCAGCCGCACCCGCCAGCCTGAAATCCTCGCCGTGTACGAGGACCTGGAGCGCGGCTCGCGCAACCATCTTCGCGCGTTCTACCACCACTTGGTGCGGCTGGGCGACCGCTATGTGGCGCAGCACATGCGCCAGGCCGATTTCGACGCCGTGGCCTTGAGCCCGCACGAATCGTGCTGAGCGAAGCGGAT
>JAJTBQ010000382.1 GCA_021286835.1 Thiomonas sp. | reverse complement strand
CGCTGGTACGGGTCATCCGGCACATTGTCGCCGCAAGGAATAGGCCCACCCCGAATCCGTCGCTGCGCTCGGTTCTCCCCTCAAGGGGCAGAAACTCTTGGGGCGGCCCAGCGAGTTTCTCGGCCCACCCCGAAGCCGTCGCTGCGCTCGGTTCTCCCCTCAAGGGGCAGAAACTCTTGGGGCGGCCCAGCGAGTTTCTCGGCCCACCCCGAAGCCGTCGCTGCGCTCGGTTCTCCCCTCAAGGAAAGATGCACGCGGCGCCAAGCCGCCCTGCGGCTGGCTTGGCGGCGGGATCAGTCCTTGATGATCGCCTGGCGCAGCGCCTTGACCTGCTCGGGCGTGGCGGCCGAGGCGCCATTGCCCCAGGTGGCGCGGATGTAGGTGACGACATCGGCGACCTGCTGGTCGTTGAGCGACTGGGCGAACGGCGGCATCACCATGGGCGCCGGAGCCTTCTCGGTCACCACCGTGCTGCCGCCGGCCAGGACCACGCGAATGCTGTTGTTCGGATCGGAGCATTGCACTGTGGCGTTCTTCGACAGGCCGGGGAAGACCTGCGCCAAGCCTTGGCCGTTGGCCTGATGGCAGGCCACGCAGTGCTGGTTGTAGACCGCCGCGCCGCGCTGCACGGTGGCCGAATCCTTGGCGGCGGGGGTCTGTTGAATCAGGACGGGTTTGAGCGATTTGATATAGACCGCCATGGCCTGCAGGTCTTCGGGCTTGAGGTGCTGGGTACTGTGCGAGATGACCTCGGTCATGCTGCCCAGCGCGGTGAAGTTGGCGGTCTTGCCCGCCTGCAACAGTTCGGCGATATCGCCCGCCGTCCACTTCTGCATGCAGTTGCCGCGCAGATTGGTGGCGAACCAATGCTCCACCTGCGAACCGGTGAGATAGAAGTCACCGTTGGGGCCACGCGAACTCAGCGCCTTTTCCTGGAAGAACAGGCCGCGCGGCGTATGGCAGGAGCCGCAATGGCCCAAGCCTTCAACCAGATAGGCGCCGCGGTTCCACTGTGCGCTCTGCTTGGGATCGGGGGTGAAGGTGGTGTCGCGCACGAACAGCCAGTTCCAGATGGCCAAGGGCCAGCGGATGGTCATGGGCCAAACCATGTCGGCCTTGCGATTGGGCGTTGCGTCGGGCGGCACGCCCTGCATGAAATAGGCGTAGAGCGCCTTCATGTCGGCCTGGTTCACCCGCACATAGGAGGGATAGGGCATGGCCGGATAGAGGTGTTTGCCGCCCGGCGCCACGCCGTGGCGCACCGCGCGGTCGAACTGCTCGAAGCTGTAGCTGCCGATGCCGTGCGTCTTGTCCGGGGTGATATTGGTGGAATAGATGGCGCCGATGGGCATGTCCATCTTCAATCCGCCTACAAAGGGCTTTCCACCTGGTGCCGTATGGCAGGCGACGCAATCGCCCGCCCGCGCGAGATACGCGCCGCGTTGCACCTCCTGATCGGAAAACGCCCCCGCAGCCCCCGCAAAGCCACACTGCGCCATCAGGGCGGCTGCCAGGGCAGCCCGCCATCTCTTCATGTTGTTCATGACCCGTTCCTTGACGACGTTGCACCCTCGCAAGGGAGAGTGCAACTCTTTGTAATCAGGTTACGGGGCACGAACCTCGTCAGGGTTGATGCAGGCCAAGGTGCTGCGACGTGGTGTCGCAGCCCGCGTGGGTTTGTTGCGTGGGGGCCGCACCCATCGAAGCGCAAGCCCGGATGCGGCTCAACGCAGCAGGGCGACCACGGCCAAGACCAGCGCCCCAGCTCCCAGGGCCAATGCGAGCTGCGCCCAGCGCTGCACCCGCCGCTGCGCCTGGGCAAGCTGAAGCCCGGCCTGCTCCAGCGCGGTCATGGTGGTTTGCAATTGCTGC
>JAJTBQ010000381.1 GCA_021286835.1 Thiomonas sp. | reverse complement strand
GGGTCGGCAAAGCCCGCCTGCACCAATTCGTCGCCCAGATCGTGCATATCGGGAAACGCCATCGGCTGCGAAGGATGGCCCACGGAGCGACAGACCTCGCCGAGTTCCTTGAAGGTATCGGGCCCGAAGGTGGTAAAGAACAGAGCGCCCTCCGGCAGAAGTTGCCGCCGCCATGCGGCCAGCACGGGCGCGCGATCCCGCTGCCAGTCGAGGTACAGGTTGGACCACAGGACGTCGGCCAGCGCAGGGTACTCGGGGTCGGCGGCATCGACCGCCTGCACCTGCACCCGATGGGGCCGGCCGAACCAGCGCGCCCAGCCAGAGCGGGCAAACCGCCGTGCCGCAATCTGCGCCAACCGGGGCGAAGGCTCGTAGCCGAGGATCTGCGCCTCGGGATACTGCTTGTGCAGCAAGTCGAGCCCGTCACCCCAGGCGCAGCCCGCATCGAGCACGCGACGCGCCTGATTGCGCAGCAAGGGAAGACGCTCGGCCATGCGTCGCGCCGCTTCCTGCCAGATGAAGGGCGCCGGAAACCGCGCCAGACGATCGCGCGCGCAGGCCACGGCGGCCAGCCATCTGGCCTGCTGTTGCGCTGCATGAAATTGATCGGGGCGATCCATCAACCGGGACAATGTGTAGGGCCAACACCGCTTGTGCGGACGATATAGTGCGGCGATGTCCGCACGCGAGCGTCCTATTCTGCCTGCCTCACGCTGGTCACTGTTGTGGCCGGGCCGTTGCGCGCATTGCGATGCCCGCAGCAGCCAGCCCCTTTGCAGCGCCTGCCTGCAGCAGGATCTGCCCCTGCGACCGCGCTGCCGCACCTGCGGTGTCGCGGTTGCCGAGCATGGGCAGGTATGCGGGCAGTGCCTGCTGCACCCGCCGCCGTGGGCCGGCGCGCTGACCCTGGGGGACTACCGCTTTCCCAACGACCAGTTCATCTTGCGCATGAAGTTCGGCGCCGAACCGGCCCTCGGCCGCTGGTTCGGAGACCTGCTCGGCGCCCGCTGGCTGGAGGCAGGGCTGCCGAATCCTGACGTCATCGTGCCCGTTCCGCTGTCGCGCGAACGGCTTCTGGAGCGGGGATTCAATCCCGCCTGGGAAATGGCAAGGCGAATCAGCCGCACGCTGAACCGCCCCGGCAACGCCCACGATCTGCAGCGCGTGCGCCATGGCACCGCGCAGAGCAGCCTGCCGCTGGACGCGCGCAGCCGCAACATCCGTGGCGCCTACGCCTGTTCCGTGCGCTGGGACGGCCAGACCCTGCTGCTGGTGGATGACGTGATGACCTCGGGCGCCACGCTGCACGAGGCCTCCCGCGTGCTGCTGCGCCAGGGCGCGGCCGCGGTCTGGGTCGCCTTCGCGCTGCGCACCCCGCGCGACCTCACCCCATGAGACTTCCCTGATTCTTCTGACGTTCCACCATGTTTCACATCGTTCTCGTCGAACCCGAAATTCCGCCCAATACCGGCAATGTCATCCGACTGTGTGCCAACACCGGCTGCACCGTCCATCTCGTCGAACCGCTGGGCTTTTCGCTGGACGACCGCCAGCTTCGCCGCGCTGGGCTCGACTATCACGAATACGCCCCGCTGCAAACCCATGCCAATTGGGACGCCATGATCGAGGCGCTGCAGCCACGGCCCGAACGCATGTTCGCCTTCACCACGCGAGGCAGCCGACTGATCGGCTCGGTGCGCTTCGAGCCGGGCGACTGTTTCGTCTTCGGCGCCGAAACCCGCGGCCTGCCCGAAGCCGTGCGCGAGCGGTTTGCGCCCGAGCAACGCCTGCGCCTGCCCATGCGCGAAGGCCAGCGCAGCCTGAACCTGTCGAACTCGGTGGCCGTCACCGTCTTCGAAGCCTGGCGACAGCA
>JAJTBQ010000380.1 GCA_021286835.1 Thiomonas sp. | reverse complement strand
GCAAGTATTGGGCCACGATCCGGCGCGATTGACATATGCTGAACTGTATACAAAACATGCGATACGGCTGATGCCGCAAGGGGCTGCACCATGAACAATGCGCTGGACTCCATCGACCTGCATCTCATCCGGATCCTGCATACCGTGCTGACCGAATCGAACGTTTCCCGCGCCGCCATGCGCCTGGGCACCACCCAGCCCGCCGTGAGCGGGGCGCTGCGCCGGCTGCGCGCCATCACCGGCGATGAACTGCTGGTGCGCAGCGGCAATGCCATGGTGCCGACCGCGTTCGGCGCGAGCCTGATCGAGCCCAGCGCCTGCATTCTGCGGGAGGCGCAGCGCCTGCTCGGGGGCACGGAGCCGTTCGATGCGATGCACAGTACCCGTCAGTTCCGTCTGGCGGCGGCCGACTACATGGACCCGGCCTTTCTGCCGCAGCTCATCGCCACGATCAAACGTGAGGCGCCGCAGTGCGGCGTCGACGTGCTGCCGCTGTCGGCCACCTTGGATTACCGTCATGCGCTGGCGGCCGGGGATGTCGATGCCGTCTTGGGCAACTGGCTGGAGCCGCCCCAGGATCTGCACCTGGCGCCACTGATCGAAGACGACATCGTCTGCCTGGTCGCCGCCGACCACCCCGCGCTGCGGCGGGGTCTGGATCTGGATCAGTATCTGCAGGCCGAGCATGTGGCGCCGTCGCCGCTGCGCGCCGTGGGCGAGGGCGTGATCGATCAGCATCTGCACCATCTGGGGCTGCAGCGCAAGGTCACGGTGCACTGCGCGTTCTTCAACCTCATTCCGGAACTGGTGGCGCGAAGCCTGCTGGTGCTGACCACCGGGCGCCGGTTCTGTCAACGCTACGTGGATGCCGGCATGGCCGTGCGCATCCTGCCTTGTCCGGTGCCCTTTCCCCCGCTGACCTACTACCTGCTGTGGCATGCGCGTGT
Source organism: Thiomonas sp. (assembly GCA_021286835.1). Classification (GTDB taxonomy): domain Bacteria; phylum Pseudomonadota; class Gammaproteobacteria; order Burkholderiales; family Burkholderiaceae_C; genus Thiomonas. Next base: position 946 of record JAJTBQ010000380.1, on the reverse strand, counting down.
GCATCTCGACGCGGCGCACCGCTGGCTGCGTGCGCACGTCCGGGAGGCTGCGGCCCATGCGCACGGCTGAACCGTTCTTGAAGCCCGTGCCCGATCCGGCGCGGGGCCACCGACTTCGCCAGTCTGAGCTGAAAAATTCACAGCCTCTGAGCGAAGCGTAAAACCCTAGGAGACTGTCCATGAATCTGCGAACCTTGTTCAAGCTCGATGCACACGGTACCGATGTGCGCACCGAGATCCTGGCGGGAGTGACGACGTTTCTCACCATGTCGTACATCATCTTCGTCAACCCCGACATCCTGTCCACCACCGGCATGGACAAGAACGCGGTGTTCGTGGCCACCTGTCTGGCGGCCGCCCTGGGCACCTTCATCATGGCCTTCGTCGCCAACTGGCCCATCGGCCTGGCGCCGGGCATGGGGCTGAACGCCTTTTTCGCCTTCACCGTGGTCAAGGGCATGGGCTTCACCTGGGAGCAGGCGCTGGGCGCGGTGTTCATCTCCGGCTGCCTGTTCATTCTGCTCACCATCACCGGCGTGCGGTCGTGGCTGGTGGCGGGCATTCCGAAGTCCTTGCGCAGCGCCATTGCGGCAGGCATCGGCATGTTCCTGGCGATCATCGCGCTGTCGAACGCGGGCGTGGTGGTGGCGAATCCGGCGACCAAGGTGGGGCTGGGCAATCTGGCCTCGCTGCCCGTGGTTCTCGCGGCGGGCGGCTTTCTGCTCATTGCGCTGCTCGACTACTGGCGGGTGCGCGGCGCCATTCTGATCGGCATCGTGGCGGTGACGCTGGCGAGCATGGCGCTCGGGCTGACGCATTACCAGGGCTTCATCTCCATGCCGCCGAGCGTGGCTCCGACCTTCCTCAAGCTCGACATCCTCGGGGCGCTGCATGCCGGTTTCTTCCACATCATTCTGGTGTTCGTGCTGGTGGAAATTTTCGACGC
>JAJTBQ010000379.1 GCA_021286835.1 Thiomonas sp. | reverse complement strand
ACCGCCTTCGCCCCCATGTCCATCGACATGTACCTGCCGGGCTTCACCGCCCTGCAGCATGATCTGCACACCACGCCCGAGGCGGTGCAGCGTACCTTGGTGGTATTTTTTCTCGGGCTGGCGTTGGGCCAGGCCTTCTGGGGGCCGGTGTCCGACCGGTTCGGGCGCAAGCGGCCGCTGCTGGTGGGCATCGTGCTCTACGTACTGGCCTCGCTGGGATGCGCTTTGGCGACCTCCATCGAAGCGCTCATGGCGTGGCGGCTGCTGCAGGCCCTGGGCGGCTGCGCCGGCATTGTGATCGCGCGCAGCATGGTGCGCGATCTTTACGAGCCCGTCGACGCGGCGCGGGTCTTCTCCCGGCTGACTCTGGTGCTCGGGGCGGCGCCCATCTTGGCGCCGCTGGCGGGCGCGGCACTGGTGCAGGCTTGGAGCTGGCGCGCGATCTTTCTCGTGCTGGCGGTGTTCGGTGTCGTCTGTCTGCTGGCCGCGCTGGCGCTGCCGGAGTCGCTGGCGCCCCAGGCTCGCAGCAGCGCCCAGCAGCACCCGGTGCGCAATGCCTTGCGCACTTACGGTGATTTGCTGCGGGATCGCCACTTCATCGGCTTTGCACTCAGCGGTGCGCTGGGGCAGTCGGCCATGTTTGCCTACATCGCCGGAGCGCCGTTCGCACTCATGCAGGTCTATGGGCTGAGTCCGGCGCAGTTCGGCTGGGTGTTCGGGGCCAACGCTCTCGGCTTGATCGCGGCGTCGCAGCTCAACCACGCCCTTCTGGCCCGCGTGGCCAGCGTGGCGCTGCTGCGGCGCGCGCTGCTCAGCCTGGCCGTGTGGGCGGCGCTGATGCTGGCGTTGGTCGCGCTTGGGGCAGGCGGCCTTTGGGGGGTGATCCTGCCGTTGTTTCTCGCCCTGTCCAGTCTGGGTTTCTCGTTTCCGAACGCGACCGCACTGGCGCTGGCGCACCAGTCGGGCCGCGTGGGCAGCGCGGCGGCCTTGATCGGCAGCTTGCAGTTCACGCTCGCGGCGGTGAGCGGCTCGACGGTCGGTCTGTTCAGCGCCCGCAGCGCGTTGCCGATGGCCGGGGTGTTCTGTACCTTTGCGGCGCTGGCGTTGTGGGCTAACAGGCGCTTCGCGCCGCGTTGATCAGATCGCCGCGATCGCCTGTTCCAGTTCGGCAAAGCTCTGCATCTGACCGCTGGCCTGCAGGTCCACGCCCAGTTGCCGACCCACGCGTACCGCTGAAAAGATGCCGCGTACGACCGGGCGGCCATCGCTTTCCAGCACCAGCGCGTGTTGGCGGCCGGAATGGCGCAGGGTGAGCACGATCTCGGCCACAGTGGAGCGCAGCACCTCGGCGTAGTCGAGCACCTCGATGTGCTGCTGCGGCACCATGCATTGCGCTACGGTGACCGCGTCGCGCGGGATCTGGTTTTCGGTGGCGGCGCGCACCGGCTTCTCGCCCATCAGATCGCGCGCCGTGATCAGGCCGACGACGTGCCGCGCGGCGTTGGTGACCAGCAGCAGGCGCACGCCAGCGTGCATCATTTTTTGCAGCGCATGATTGGCGCTGGCATCGGCCTCGGTGGTGAACGCGGGGGTGTGGCGCAGATCGGTCATCACATCGGTGGCCGGGGAATCCGAGGTGACGCTGCCGGGGCGGCCGTGGTCGAACTCGATCACCGGAGTGCCCGCCGGAAGGGGATGATGATGCAGATGGCGTTGTGTGGACATGAGGATGTTCTCCCAGGAGAGTGGGGCGATTGCTGCACTGCAATGCGTCTTCGATGCACCCAATTTAGTCCGTGCTGCGCCGCACGGTTGTATCGAAATGTCGTCGCCGCTGGCCGCGACAACGCGCTAGGAGCCTGTCGGGCTTGAGTCGCGTGAAGCGAAAAAAGGGTGTG
>JAJTBQ010000041.1 GCA_021286835.1 Thiomonas sp. | reverse complement strand
ACACCACCAACCCCGACACCGCCAGCGGCGACGGCCTGGCGATGGCCTGGCGCGCGGGCTGCCGGGTGGCGAATATGGAGTTCATCCAGTTCCACCCCACCTGCCTGTACCACCCCAAGGCCAAGAGCTTCCTCATCACCGAAGCCGTGCGCGGAGAGGGCGGCAAGCTGCTGCTGCCTGACGGCACGCGCTTCATGCCGGCGCACGACCCTCGCGCCGAACTCGCGCCGCGCGACGTGGTCGCCCGCGCCATCGACTTCGAGATGAAAAAGCGCGGCCTCGACTGCGTCCATCTCGACATCACCCACAAGGGCGAAGCCTTCATCCGCCAGCACTTCCCCACCATCCACGCCCGCCTGCTCGAACTCGGCATCGACATGACGCGCGAGCCCATTCCCGTCGTGCCCGCGGTGCACTTCACCTGCGGCGGCGTGCTCACCGATCTGGCCGGCCGCACCGACCTGCCCGGCCTGTACGCGGCCGGCGAAGTCACCTACACCGGCCTGCACGGCGCCAACCGGCTGGCGAGCAACTCCCTGCTGGAATGCGCTGTGTTCGGCAAGGCCGCAGCAATGGCCATTCGCGAAGCCGAACAACCCGAAGTGCCCACCCCGCGCCGCTGGGACGAAAGCCGGGTCAGCGACGCCGACGAACTCGTCGTCATCACCCACAACTGGGACGAACTGCGCCTGCTGATGTGGAATTACGTGGGCATCGTGCGCACCGACAAGCGCCTTGAGCGCGCCGCTCACCGCATCGCCCTGCTGCAGGCCGAGGTGGACGAGTTCTACGCCAACTTCCGCGTCACCCGCGACCTGCTGGAGCTGCGCAACCTGCTGCAAGTCGCCGCCCTCATCGTGCGCTCGGCGCAGTTGCGGCACGAAAGCCGCGGCCTGCACTACAGCCTCGACTGGCCCAAGACCGCGGCCCCCGCGGCCCCCACCATTCTCGTGCCCTGAATGCCCATGCCCACGCCGCACACCGTTCCTGATCTCGCCATCGTCAGCGCCCTGCTGCGCAACGCGGCGCGCGCAGAAATCCTGCCCCGCGCCCAGTCCCCCGACCCACGCCTGAAAGCCGACGGCACCTGGATCACCGACGCCGATCTGGCCATGCAGGCCCGGGTGCAGCGCGAACTCGCCGTGCTCTGGCCGGCCATCCCCCTGCTGGGCGAAGAGATGAGCGCCGAAACCCAGCAGCGCCTCATGGCCGACGAAGCCGCCCGCCCCGAAGGCCCCGGCCTGTGGGTGCTCGACCCGCTGGACGGCACCAGCAACTTCTCCGCCGGCCTGCCCGTCTTCGGCCCCTCGCTGGCGTGGATTCAGGGCGGCCGGGTTCGCCTGGGCGTCGTGGTCGACGTGATGCGCGACGAAGTGTTCAGCGCCGCGCTGGGCGCCGGCGCCTACCTCAACGGCCAGCCGCTGCGCGTGCCCGCCGCTCCGCCGCCCCTGGCCAAAGCCATCGCCTGCATCGACTTCAAGCGGCTTTCACCCCCCCTGGCCACGCAGCTCGCGATGCACCCGCCCTACAGCTCGCAACGCTCCATCGGCTCAGTCGCGCTCGACTGGTGCTGGGTGGCCGCCGGGCGCTTCCACCTCTACCTGCACGGCAGCCAGGGCCTGTGGGACTACGCCGCAGGTAGCCTCATCCTGAGCGAGGCCGGCGGCCATGGGCAAACCTTGGCGGGCGAAGCCGTGTTCAACAACACCCTCGAAAAGCGCTCCGCCGTGTGTGCGGGTGATGCGGAGCTGTTTGCGCAATGGACGCAGTGGCTGGCTGCGGACGGCGGCGCGACGCGATGAACTCCCCCGAAATCACACGCGACTCTTGCCATAAAGCCCTGCCTGGCAACAGAAACTATTGCCGTGCTTGGCCGTTTCTTATTCGTTTGCAAAGCTTCAGAAAATCACGGCATATCATTAACTTGATTGACATTATATACGGATAATATTGAAAGACTATCCTGCAATATTCAGATTATTCAACACACATAATATTCTGGATATATTCATTTAGAGCGCTACAGGAGCCCACTCAAATGTGTTTGTCACTGGCAGATGCAAAAGACATAGCCACGATCGTTGGGGTTGCCGTCGCCCTGATCACGTTCATCAAGGCAATGCATGAGTACAGGCAACAGGGTATTCAGAAGCGAGCGCAGTCTTACTTCGATGTTGAGCGGAAGTTTCTTGATGACAAAAACCTGCGAGACATTTGCATCCTGCTGGATGCTGATGACACCAAGCTTTCCGAAGTCCCCAGTGAACTGAAACTTCAGTTTCTCGGCTTCTATGAGCAGGTTGCGTTGATGTTGAATTCCAAACTAATCGAACCAGAAGTTGCTCACTATATGTTCGGGTACTATGCCGTACGCTGTATCGACAGTACCAATTTCTGGAAGGGCGAGGATAAGGAAAGTCCATATTGGGCATTGTTCCGCCACTTTGCACAACGCATGAAGGAATTCGAAAAGGAGTTTCATTTTGATAATTCCAAATTGCGGTTTTAGGGATCTAACCGCTCGTTCGAGGGTACCTGCGCGAGAAGCCGCGCAGGTTCTTCAACTCTAGCGTTACCGCACGCAAACATGCCCATGCAAGGTCACGGCTTCCAATCGAACAACCAGCGCAACCGGGATCAGGTCTAGCTCCGTAGCACCCGATCCATCACGCCCCCAGTCTTCACTGCCCCAGCGCCGCGCCGAAGACTTTGCCTAGCAGCTTGCTGCCAGTGCCCACGGGGTCGGCGCGGATGGCTTTTTCCTGTTCGCCGATGGCCTGATAGAGCCGGTCGAGCGCCTGTTGCGTCACATAGCTCTGAATGCTGGCCTGATCGGCCTTCACCAGGCCGAACTGCGCGGCCTGACCGGCGAAGCGGTTGTAGGTCTGCGCCAGGCCGACCTGGTCGGTGGCCCGGGTCACGATGGGCAGGAATTTCTGCGTCAGGGGCGCTTCGGTCTTGCGTTTGAAGTAGTCGGTCGCGGCTTCGTCGCCGCCGGTAAGTATGCCCTTGGCGTCTTGCACCGACATGGTTTTGACGGCGTTGACCAGCAAGGTTTTGGCTTCGGGCACGGCGGCTTCGGCGGCGCGGTTGATGGCCAGGTCGAGCTGGTCGGCCTGCGCGCCCATGCCCGCCATGCGCATCAGGCCGCTGGCTTTTTCGATGGCGGGCGGCAGGGGGATGCGCCATTTGGCGTTGCCATAGAAGCCGTTTTCGCGGCCGAGTTCTTTCACCGCGATGTCGGCCCCGCGCGAGAGCGCGGTCTTCAGTCCCTGATCGACTTCGCCGCTGCTGAGTGCGGCCACGGCGGCATTCATGCCGCCAGACGATGCGCTGCCACCGGGTGCGGCCTGCGCCGGCTGGGCGGCCGGCGGCTGTACCGAGCTGTAGGCGCCGCCAAGCTGTTGGGTGAGGTGCTCCAGACTGAAGGCATGGGCCGTGGGCAGCACGCCTGCGGCGAGCAGCAGGGCCAAGATGGATATGCGCGTTTTCATGGGAGTCTCCTGGTCGGTACTCAGCGTTGCGGATCGGGGGTGGCGCGCAGCACTTCGTCGAGCGTGGTGAGGCCTTCGGCCACTTTGATGGCACCGGCCAGGCGCAGCGGCTTCATGCCGTCTTTGATGGCTTGCGCCCGCAGCGGCGCGAGTTCGGGGCTGCGCACCAGCAGCGCCCGCAAAGTCTCGCTGCAGCTCAGCAGCTCGTACAGGCCGATGCGCCCGAGATAGCCGGTGTTGCGGCACTCGACGCAGCCCACGGGTTTGTAGGGACGCACTTCGGACTGGGTTTTCCACGGCGCCACGGCGGCGCGGAAGGCCTCTTGATCGAAGGCGTCGTCGGGCCGTTTGCAATGCGGACAGAGTGTGCGCACCAGGCGCTGCGCCAGCACGCCGAGCAGGGTGGCGCTGGCGAGGTAGGACGGCACGCCGAGTTCGAGCAGGCGGGTGATGCTGGACGGCGCGTCGTTGGTGTGCAGGGTGGAGAGCACCAGGTGGCCGGTGAGTGCGGCCTGCACGGCCATGTCGGCGGTCTCGCGGTCGCGGATTTCACCGACCATGATGATGTCGGGATCTTGCCGCATCAGGGCGCGCAGCCCTTCGGCGAAGCTCAGTTCGATGGCGGGCTGCACCTGCATCTGGTTGAACGCGGGCTCGACCATCTCGATCGGGTCTTCCACGGTGCAGACGTTCACCTCCTCGGTGGCCAGGCGCTTGAGGGTGGAATACAGCGTGGTGGTCTTGCCGCTGCCCGTGGGCCCGGTGACGAGGATGACGCCGTTGGGCTGGTGGGTCAGGCGCTGCCACTCGCGCGCTTCCTGCGGCGGAAAGCCCAGGGCGGGCATGTCGCGCACGACCACGTCGGGGTCGAAGATGCGCATCACGAGTTTTTCGCCGAACGCCGTGGGCATGGTGGCCAGGCGCAACTCGACTTCGTCGCCCGAAGGCCGGCGCGTCTTGATGCGGCCGTCTTGCGGGCGGCGCTTTTCGACGACGTCCATGCGGCCGAGCAACTTGACCCGGCTGGTCATGGCGCCCATGACCGAACCGGGCACCTGATAGACGGTATGCAGCACGCCGTCGATGCGAAACCGGATCACCCCCATGTCGCGGCGCGGCTCAAGATGAATGTCGGAGGCACGCTGCTCGAAGGCGTACTGCCACAGCCAATCGACCACCTGCACCACGCCGGCGTCGTTGGCGTCAAGAGCCTTGCCGCTGCGCCCCAGCTCCACCAATTGCTCGAACTGGTTGACGCCGCCGGTGCTGCCGCTCTTCTGCGCATGTTTGACCGAACGGGCGAGGTTGAAGAACTCCACCGTGTAGCGGGTGATGTCGGCCGGGCTGGCGACCCGCAGTTCGATGGGACGGCGCAGCATGCGCTCCATCTCGGGCACCCAGGCCCGGTCGAACGGCTCGCAGGTGGCGATGGTGACCGCCTCGGTCGTGGCCGCCACCGGCAGGATGCGGTGGCGCTCGGCGTAGCTGGTGGACATGAGATCGCCGATCTTGCTGATCTCGACCTTGAGCGGATCGACGCGCAGATAGGGCAGCTTCGCGCGCTGCGCCAGCCATTCGGTGAGCACATCCAGATCGAGGCTGCGGCTGTCGCTCAGTCGCTTGAGCCCGGCCAGCGCCACGCGCTGCAAGGCGTGCAGCTTGCCGCTGGCGTGGGCGCAGCGCTCCCAGCCATAGCGCCCGGAGGCTGCGTCGATCAGGCCGTCGGCCTCCAGCCATTGCAGCAGTTCGCGCCAGTCCAGGCGGCCCTGTGCCGCGGGCTGCGCGGTGGACGCAGATCGCGCCTTCGGGGGCGGGGACGGGTCGGCGGTGCGGGAGGGAGTGCGTGGTACGTCCATGGTGGCGAGTGTAGGCCCGGCTTCAGCGCGCGGGCTGCAAACGCTTGAGCAGGCGCGCCCACCGCCGCGCGGGCAGCCCGCCGGTGCGCTCCATCACGGCATCGGCGCGTTCGAGCAGTTGCGCCCGCGTGGGCAGCGGCGACTGCGCGGTGTCGCGCAGCGCGATGGCGATGAGGTTGCCGTCGCGGTTGGGTGGCAGTTGCCAGACGCTGTCGCCCGGCTGGTCGAACGCGGCGCAGATGCGCTGCAGATTGCGCTCCAGCACGCGCACATGGCCCGGCCCGCTGAACAGATTGACCACCATGGCGCCCTGCTCGCTCAAGAGTCGGCGGCAGTCGGCATAGAACTCGGCGGACTCCAGCACGGGTGCGGCGGCCTCCTCGTCGTACATGTCCACGTGCAGCACGGCCGCGCGGCCCGCGTTGGCCGGATCGGCGGCGAAGGCGCCCGCGTCGGCGCGCAGCACCTGCAACTTGGCGCCGGGTTCGGGCAGCGCGAACCAGCGGTGGGCCGCCAGAATCACGCCGGGGTTCAGCTCCACGGCCACGCACGACAGCCGCAGGCGCTTGAGCATGAACTTGGTGATCGCCGCAGCGCCCAGACCGAGTTGCACCGCCGTGCCGCCGCGCCACGACTTGTCGGGAAGCAGCAGCATCCACGCCATCATGCGCTGCACATACTCCAGCTCGATGTCGTTGGGGCGGGCGATGCGCATGCTGCCCTGAATCCAGGGCGTGCCCAGATGCAGATGGCGCACGCCATCCTCTTCCGACAAGGTGGGAGCGGGGAAAACCGGTTTGGGCATCTTGTTCTATCCGTTGATCAGTTGAGCGGCGACAAAGGCCTCGCGCCAGGCGGCACGCTTGCGATCCAGACTCCAACTCGCGTTGGCCGGGCTGGTGGAGGGCAGACGACGCACCTCGGGACCCAGGCTGCGGGTCAGCCGCATGGCGCGGGCGGATTCGCCGCCGTTGTGGGCAATGAGCCGCAGCGTCGGCAGACCCGCCACAAGACCCGGCAGATCGTTGGGAACCGCGGCGTTGATGGCGCTGTCCAGACTGCCCTCGCGGCGGCAATGGCCGTAAACGTCCCAAATGCCCAGACCCCGCTGCCTGACCGCCTCAATGCGGTCTCGGTAGGGCAGGCGCATCAGATCCAGCCCGAACAGATCGCCCACGATGGGCCAGAACTGGTTTCTCGGGTGGGCGTAATACTGCTGCGCCTGCAGCGAGGCCACACTGGGAAAGCTGCCAAGCACCAGCAGGCGGCAGTCTGGCGGCACCTCGGGCGCCAGACCCGAGAGCATGGGCGAGGGCGACACAAGACCTGCGGAATCAGGACGAAGGGAACGGGCCATGCCCGCATTGTCGCCGCAGCGGCGCCCCACCCCGGACTGCCTATAATGCTCGGTTCTGTCGCATAGCGGGTGTAGTTCAATGGTAGAACGGCAGCTTCCCAAGCTGCATACGAGGGTTCGATTCCCTTCACCCGCTCCACTGCATCTTTCTGCGGAGGTCCGCTGAAATCCAAGGGAGTCTGCAAGTCGTTGTCACGCAACGGTTTTCTCTCTCTTTGATGTTCTGCTGTCATCCACGGAAATCCGCCTGAAGCCAGGACTTTTATGTCCATGATTGTGTCCATTTTTGCGGGCACGACCGCTTCCGGATTGTTTGTAGAGGCGCGCAGGTGATGTGACCAGCATCGAGTTCCTGACTCACGTTCAGGAGCTAGAAGCATGGCACTTTCCGACCTGGCCGTTCGACGCGCCAAAGCCACCGGCAAGGACTACACCCTCCCCGACACGTTGGGCCTCTCCCTCGCTGTTGCAGCGACGGGAGGCAAGACCTGGCACTTCCGCTACTACTGGCTCAAGGAGCCCAAGCGGATGTCGTTCGGCACCTATCCCGAGGTATCGCTGCTCGAAGCCCGCGCGCTGCGCGACGAGGCGCGCGCCTTGGTGGCCAAGAGCATCAACCCCCGTGTTCACCGCAAGCAGAAGCGCGCCGCGGTCAAGCTCGCCGGCGAGCACACCTTCGAGGTCATCTACAGGAAGTGGTTTGCCCATCGTGCGCTCAGCCTCAAGAAGGGCCGGCAGACCACGCACTCCATCCTCCCGCGCGTCTTCGACAAGGATGTACTGCCCTACCTGGGCAAGCGCTCGATCTACGAGATCAAGCGCTCCGACCTCTTGGACGTGATCGCCAAGATCGAGAAGCGCAAGGCGCTCTCCGTCGCCGAGAAGGTCAGGACGTGGTTGAACCACTTGTTTCGCTACGCGCTGGTGATCGTGCCGGGGCTGGAGCAAAACCCGGCGTCCGACCTCGATGTGGTCGCCGTGCCGTTGCCGCCGGTGAACCACAACCCGTTCCTGCGCATGGAGGATCTGCCGAAACTGTTGCAGCGGCTGCGCAAGTACCGCGGCAGGCTGCGCACCCAGCTTGGATTGCGGCTGCTGTGCCTGACCGGCGTGCGCACGGGCGAGTTGCGGCTGGCGACGCCCGATCAGTTCGACCTCGACAAGGGGTTGTGGATCATCCCGCCCGACGTCGTGAAACAGTTGCAGGTGGACATGCGCAGGAAGCGCCAGCGGCCGCAGGACATTCCACCGTACATCGTGCCGCTGTCGGTGCAGGCCATCGAGATCGTCCGGCACATGCTGGAGGAGTTCAAGCCGGCCCAGCGCTATCTGCTCCGGCACGACAACGACCTGAAGAAGCGCATGAGCGAGAACACCCTCAACGGTGCGCTCAAGCGCATGGGCTACCGTGACCTGCTGACCGGGCACGGCATCCGGGCCACGATGTCCACCGCGCTCAACGAGTTCGGCTATCCGAAAGCCTGGGTGGACGCGCAACTCTCCCACGTCGATCCCAACAAGGTCAGCAGCACGTACAACCACGCCGAGTACGTGGAGCAGCGCCGCCGCATGATGCAGGATTGGGCCGACCGCCTCGACCTCTTTGAGCAGAACATGGTCGAAGCGGCGAGCATGCCGCTCACCATTCACCTGGAAGGCGTGCCCGCCATCGGGGGCGATCCCGCTGACAGCGCACCGCCCAGGGCGGCGACGACGCCGATCCTGCTCGTGACCAAGCCTGGCGATGCGATGCCGCTGGTGTCAGCTGCGGCGCAGCGGCTGCCGGCGGTCACGGCGCCGCGCTCGGTGATGGAGCAGCCACTGTCCGACGTTCAACGCAAGCGGATGGAACTCGTCGATGTTTTCGAGTCGCCGCACAACCTTCCGGTCGTCGAGTTCGCCAAGATGGCGGGCAAGTCGCGCCGGTGGATCAGCTACGAGATCAAGGCGGGCAACCTGCTGGCACTGAACCTGGGAAACCGCGGCCAGCGGGTGCCGGACTGGCACCTCGACCCGCTCAAACACGAGCTGGTCCAGTCCGTCATGAAGCTGAGCCGGGGCGCGGACCCTTGGCAGATTTACCACGCGCTGCTGCAGCCGCGTGCGATGCTGCGCGGCCGCTCGGCCCTGGAGGGCGCCACCGCCAACAATCTCGACAAGATCATCATGGCCGTGGTCACGAGCGTGAAGGCAAGCGAGTGGGATCAGGAGAAGGTGGTGGGGTTCGCATAGCAGCCTTGCGCTGCGCCCCTCATCAGGACACGGAACGGGCGCGGCGCGCGAATCGCTCCTGGGGCTCGGTCAAGGACGTGCAGGGACGCAGCAGATAGGCCATCACGATGGCCGGTGAGCCGGCCAGCGGCCGCGCGGCGATGCCTCGGCACAGGTAGCTGGCCAGCCTTGCGGCAGGCGCAAAGGCAATGCCGTAGCCCGCTGCAACGAGCGTCATGGCCATGTCGAAGGTGCTGACCACCTGCTCGCGGCCCTGCAGCTCGTCCTCGAACAGGCGCTGCGCCACCGCGCGCCACGGCTCGTCGGCCGTTGACTGCGCGCAGATCAACGGCTGCTTGAGCAGTTCTTGGCGAGGCACTTCACGGTAGGACAGCAGGTGCGAGCGCTTGGCGACGGCGACCGCCAGCGTGTCATGCCACAACGGTTCGCACACCCAGCCCGGCCACTCCCAGGCGGCTGTGGACAGGGCTAGGTCAAAGTTATCGTGCGGCAGTTCCTGCGCCTGCGCCGTGGCACTGCATCCGATCAAAGCAGTGGCGGTTTCTGGCTCTTCGGCGCGCTGTAACGCCAGCAAGTCGGCAAGCGGTGAAGGCACCCACTCGCCGAGCACAGCCACCCGGATTTCAGTGGAGGCATCGCTCGATTTCACGTCCAGTTCCCCCAGGCAGTGAACTCGCGACGACCGATGAAGTCGCTTCTCGTGAGTTAAGTTTAACGTGGTTTATATCGTGTCAATCCTCGACGCTTTTGGCAATGCAAAAGCGTTCGATTCAGAGAGGCCGGCCCACCGGCACAACAACCTACGAAGCGGAACCAGCCATCGCGTTTGGGGCCTCCGTGCGCGAAGAAAGAACCAGTCAAGGCATCGCCCAGGAAACGCTGGCCCATCTGTCAGGAATCGAGCGTTCGCACATGGGAAAGATCGAGCGTGGAGAGCATGTCCCCACGCTCCCCCTCATTCTCAAAATCGCCCGTGCGCTGAAATGCAGTTCTGCCCACTTGATGGCGCTGACTGAAGCCAAGCTGGCAGAGACGGCTACGCCCAAGTCCGCGGACTGAAGCCGGCCCGCGCCGTGGCGCCTTGTCTACCCCTGTTCGTTGTCGTTCTGATTACCGGCGGCTGAATTTTCGCGCTTTACGGCCTCGGTGAGGAGGCGCAGGTATGGATTGTCCGGAGGCATTTCCTGGAACAGCGCTTCGGGAGCGCTCAACAGGTAGCCGTGCAGTCGCCTGGATTTGCGCGGCCCCGTGACTTCGCAGGTCCAGATATTCAACCCGCTGGCTTGCTTGCGGTGCAGGCTCAGTTTCTCAAAACGCTTCTGCACCCACTGCCATCCCTCCAGGTTCTCCGGTTTCGCCAGTGCGGCAATTTGCAGATGTTCTTGCGCATACCGCTGGAAGACGCCGGGGCTCACCAGGTAGGCCGTTCCCGCGACGCTATGCACCAGGGCTTTGGCGTCGTTGATGATGAGCTTGTGCGTCTGGATGCCCTGACGCAGCCAGGCCATGAAATGCTCGCCGGAAGGCTCCGGCCGATCCCGAGATGGCGCGGGGCTCACCTGCGGCAGCACCGTAGGCGACGGTGGCGAGGCCGGCTCGGGGTCGCTCGGGGGCTCCGGCGCTACGGGTGGGGCCGTGTCACTCAGCAGATCGAGCAACGCAGCCACGCCGTTGTCGGCGGGCACGGGCGCGGTCGGCGCGGTGCTCGGTGGCACGGTATCGGCGCTTTCCAGGCCCGGCGCTTCGGCTGCCGGTGCCTGTGGCGTCGGCACCCCTTGTTCCGCGTCGGCCTGTACGCGACCCGCGAACGGTGCCGGCCGGTCTGCCGCATCCCAGACCATGGCCGGAGACAGCTTCAAAAAGGTGAAGCTGTGCGACCAGCCGGCATCGCTGGTGACGGTGGCCTTCCAGATCGCCTTGCCGTCTGGCGTGGCCAAGGCGATACCGTGATCCTGCAGCACGTTGAACACCGCCGTGTTGTTGGCCGGGATGCCGTCGATGCCCTGAGACAGCAGATGCGCGCGCAGTTTGTCCGAGACGGTCTTGCTCACCAGCCAGAGCGCGTCCTGGGTCAGCCAGCCATCCGAGGCCTGGGGCTGGTTCAGCTTGAACTCTTCCTTCAGGAGGTAGCGCAGGCCATCGAGCAGCTTGCGCTGCAATGCGTGCCGGGGTGCTGCCAGGGCCTTGCTGGGATCGCCGCCGAGTTCCTGGGCGACCGATGCCTGGTCCGCTTGCACGACCAGTTCGCCGAGCATGCCGGCGTGCTCGTACTGGCCGGCCAGCACGTACAGCAGCGCGGCCCAGAGGTCGGGATAGCCGGCGAGCCAGTCGAAGATGCCGGGATCGAGCAGCCGGGCGTAGAGCAGCCCGGTGGCGGCGCTGTGCAGCCGATATTCGCGCTCCCTGCGGTAGCGGAAGCGGTACGGCCGCCGCAGCGGGCCGTGCCAGGGGTGCCAGACCGTGCCGTCCGCGTACTCGACGTGCAGGTCGACCGCGATCTTGCCGATGTCGTGCAACAGCGCCGCGTAGGCGGTGCCGGCCGTCCAGGCCTCGGCCTGGGCGGCTTGCGCCTCCGGCGTGGCGCCGGCGGGCAGCAGATGCGACTGCCGCAGCTTGAGCGCGTAGGCGACGATCTCCAGGCCGTGGTCCAGCATGCCGCCCGGATAGGCGTGGTGATGGGCCTCCGACGCGGGAAATTGCTGGACCAGCTCGGCGTAGCGTTCCAGCGGGGCGAGGTATAGCGTGGCGAACTGCCGGCGCGAGAGCGAGGTGCGCTGCCAGATGTGTTCCAGCAGCTTCTGCCGGCGGGGTGTCGCCAGCAGCAATGCGGCCGGCTCCGGCCGCATCAGCCCTTTGCCGGGCTCGGCGGAAGGTTTGGGCGTCGGCGCACTGGCGGCGGGCGGCACCCGTTTGCGTTGGAACAGCGAGAGCATGGCGAACCCCGGACGGCGGGCCGGTCGGGAGAGCCTTTTGGCCTTTTCGGGTAGGGCCTTTCCCCTTGGCCCCATTCCCTTGCCCCTTCCCCAGCCCTTTGGCCTTTACGGAAACCTTTGGATATAGGGCAACGACGCCTGCCAGACCACAACCAATGCGGGTTTGGCCCAAGTCGGATTGATACGGGAAGGCTGGCTGTGCCGCCCCTACGATGGAGCCGTTTCATCGACCGGACGGAGCACCATGCACACCCAGATTGACAAGGTAAGGAAATTTCCTTACCATTCAGGCGTTGCCATCAGGAGTGCCGCCATGCCCGAAATCCACGAAGTCGCGACGCTGACCTCCAAGGGTCAGATCACGCTGCCCAAGTCCATCCGGCAGGCGCTGGGCGTGGACACCGGCGGCAAAGTGGCGTTCGACCTGCGCGGCGGCGAAGTCGTCGTAACCCGCGCCGACGCCGACCATGAAGACCCGGCCATCGGCGCTTTCCTGGGGCTGCTGGAAGCGGACATCCGGGCCGGGCGACACGTCCAGTCCCTGCCGGACGATCTGGCGCGGGCCATGCTGGCCAACGCGCACCACCCGGTGAACCTCGATGAAGACATCGAAGGCGAAGTGGCGCTCTGATGCAGCGGCACGGCTGGACGCTCCTGTTCCACGAGGGCGTGATCGAGCAGTTGCGCAAGCTGCACGCGGCCGCGGAACGGGCCGAACAGAACGACCCGCAGGGGTTCGAGAGCAACGCCAACGTCAAGCTGTTCCGGGCGTTGAGCCAGTTGATCATGGATGCCGTGCCGAGCGATCCCGCGCGCGACGAATTCCGCCAGGGCAACACCTTGGGGCCGGCCTACCGGCACTGGCGGCGCGCGAAGATCGGTCGGCGGTTCCGACTGTTCTTCCGCTACGACTCCAAGGCCAAGGCGATCGTGTTCGCCTGGGTCAACGACGAGCAGACCTTGCGGTCGACGGGCAGCAAGTCCGACCCCTATGCGGTGTTCGAGAAGATGTTGGGCCGCGGCAACCCGCCGGACGATTGGGCGGCGCTGGTGGCCGCAAGCAAGGCCGACTGGCGAGCAACGGACAAAGGCTAGGCCGCGGTTGAAGAACTGCACAGGATTCAATCGCGATATGGACAGG
>JAJTBQ010000378.1 GCA_021286835.1 Thiomonas sp. | reverse complement strand
CTGAGATACCCATGACTTATCGCGAAGTCACCCTTCCCGTCAGCGAAGAGCAGGCCGAACTTCTCTCCGATGCCTTGATGGAGCTGGGCGCCTTGAGCGTGAGCGTCGAGGACCGCTTCGGCGACACGGCACAGGAGCAGGCGCTGTATGGCGAGCCCGGCATGCCCCCGCCCAAGGGCGCGTGGGCGCAATCGCTGGTGCGCGCCTTGTTCGCCGACGAGGCCCAGGCCGACGCCGCGCTGGCCTCGCTGCTGGCCGAAGACATCCTGCCGGACCTGCGCGAGGTGCGGCAAAGCACGGTCGAAGATCAGGACTGGGTGCGGCTGACGCAATCGCAGTTCCAGCCCGTGTCGATCGCGGACGCGCTGTGGATCGTGCCGAGCTGGCACGAACCGCCGGCCACCGACGTGCCGATCATCCGCCTCGACCCCGGGCTGGCTTTCGGCACCGGCACCCATCCCACCACACGACTGTGTCTGGAATGGCTGGCGCGTCAAACCCTGCAAGAACATAGCGTGCTCGACTACGGCTGCGGCTCGGGCATTCTGGCCATCGCCGCGGCCAAGTTCGGCGGCGGGCCTGTGGTCGGCGTGGACATCGACCCCGATGCCGTCACCGCCACCAAGGCCAACGCCTCGGCCAACGACGTCACCCTGCAGGCCGATCTGCCCGATAGCCTGCGCGATGCGCGATTCGACATCGTCGTCGCCAATATTCTGTCCGCGCCGCTCAAGCTGCTCGCGCCGGCGATTGCCGCCCATGTGAGCCCTGGCGGGTGGCTGGTGCTCAGCGGCATTCTCGACCGTCAAGCCGAAGAACTGATCGCCGCCTACGCGCCTTACGCCACACTGCAGATCGACAAGACGCTGGACGGCTGGGTCTGCCTCGCCGGTCGTACCCATCGCTGACCCAGGCATGGCACAGGCCACTCGCTGCCCGCACTGCCAAACCGCTTTCAAGGTGGTGCGTGACCAGCTCTTGCTGCGCGAGGGCTGGGTGCGATGCGGCCACTGCGGCGAGGCCTTCAATGCCCTCGATCATCTGATCGATCTCACGCCGCCCGCGCAGCCCCAGCCCCCCTCCGAGCCGGTGCTGCCGCCCGCGGCCGAGCCCACGCCTTCGCCAGAGGAACCCCAGGCGGAAACGCCCGAGCCCCCCGCGCAAACCGGCACCGTGCCCCTGGCCGCCGGCCTGCGCTGGAGCCCCGTTGCGCTGGAATCTCCGGCCTATCCAGGCCTCATGCCGCTCACGGTACAGGCTTACGATCTCGCGCCGGCTTCGCCTTGGTCCGCCCCGGAGCAGCAGGGCATGCCGCCACCGGAAGCGGTCATCGAAGACCACGCGAAAGGCGACGAATACCAGGATGCGACGGGCCACCCTCCGCCTGCCGAGTCCGAGCCGAACGTCGCGGAGACCGACGCCGCGCCACTGTCCGAATTCAATCTGAACGAAGCGCTGAACTACCGTTTCGACAACGAAGAAGGGCGCGATCCCGCCGCCAGCGCGCCTGAGGCTCAGGCCAAGGCACCGGAGCCGGAATTCCTGCGCAAAGCCCGGCGCCAGGCCTTCTGGAGCAGCAAGCCGACGCGGCTCGCGCTCGCCGTGCTCAGCCTGGTTCTGCTGGGGGTGCTCGCCGCGCAGGCCGCGCTGCAGTGGCGCGACCCGCTTGCGCAGCAATGGCCCGCCAGCCGCCCCTGGCTGCAACAGCTCTGCGCCATGACCACAGGCTGCGAATTGGCCGCCCCACGCGATCTCGACGCTCTGGTAATCGACTCTTCCGGGGTGAGCCCGGCCGCCCAGGGCCTGCAGCTCACGGTTCTGCTGCGCAACCGTGTGGATCGCGCCGTGGCCTGGCCAGCGCTGGAACTGACGCTCAACGATGCGCAGGGCGGCATCGAACA
>JAJTBQ010000040.1 GCA_021286835.1 Thiomonas sp. | reverse complement strand
CTTGTCGTCGTGAATCTCGGTGACGGTGTAGAAGACCCCTTCGGCGCCTTCCGAGCAGCCCTCGGGCAGTTGCTCGAACATCATGCCCTCTTCAAGCTCGCCGGGAAACAGCTTGCGATCCTCCACCAGCAGCAGGTCGGCGTCGTAGTCGCCGAACGCGTCTTCGGGCTGCAGGTAGATGTCGCCCTTGTCGCCCACGCCCTTGCCCATCATCTGCTCGGCCATGCGGGGCAGCAGATCGTCGCCGCCCACAAAGAAGTCATCGCCTTCGGCGTTCTCGTCGATCAGTTCGCCTTGCGAGTCCGTCATGCGCCAGGACAGGGTGGCGACAAGGCCTTCGGTGATTTTCATGGGTATGCTCGCAGGAGTTTTTGAATGGAAACGGGGGACGAAAGAAAGTTCGCCCGCATTGGAACATGACCAAGATGTCAACCGCGACGCTGCATTGGGGGGCCTGCACCGAAGCCCGCTTCCTGCGCGATTTCTGGCAGCGCAAGCCTTTGCTGCTGCGCCAGGCCTTCCCGGGCTTTCAGCCGCTGCTGAGCCGCTCGCAACTGTTCGCCCTTGCCGCCGACGAGGATGTCGAGTCGCGCCTGCTGCAGCGCGAAGGCCGGCGCTGGCAACTCGACCACGGGCCGTTCGCCCGCAAGCAGCTTCCATCGGTTGAGCAGCCCAACTGGACCTTGCTCGTCCAAGGCGTGAATCTTCATGTCGATGCGGCAGGCGAACTGCTGCGTCAGTTTCGTTTTATTCCCGACGCGCGGTTGGACGATCTGATGATCTCCTGGGCGAGCAAGGGCGGGGGCGTCGGGCCGCATCAGGACGCCTACGACGTGTTTCTGCTGCAAGCCTCCGGACGGCGGCGCTGGCGCATCGGTCCGGTGCACGACGCCACGCTCCAGCCCGGCAAACCCGTCAAGCTGCTATCGCGATTCACGCCTGAGGAAGACCTGGTGCTCGAACCCGGCGACATGCTCTATCTGCCCCCCGGCTGGGGCCACGACGGCATTGCGGCCAGCGGCGACTGCATGACCTATTCCATCGGATTCCGGGCCCCGCCGCAGGGCGAACTGCTCAAGGAAGTGCTGTGGCAGATGGCCGAGGCGCAACACGGCGGTGACCTCTACCGCGATCCGCCTCTTCGGCCACAGGCCACGCCCGCGCAGTTGCCTCCTGCAATGGTCAAGTTCGCACGTGAAGCCTTCGCCCGGCTCAAGCCTGACGCGGCATGGTTCGAGAACATGCTCGGGCTCTACCTCACGACGCCCAAGCCGCAGGTCTGGTTCGAGGGCGCCGAAGCCGCCACGTCGGCGCTGCGCCGCGCATGCCGCCAGTCGGGTTGCCGTCTGGATCGCCGCAGCAAGATGCTCTACACGGCGACCTCGGTGTTCATCAACGGCGAGGCCGTGGATGCGCCTCTGTCCTCCTCGGCGTTGTTGCGCGCCCTGGCCGACCAGCAAGCGCTGGACGCGGTCCAGGTGCAGAGCGCCAGCCCTGCCGAAGTCGCCTTGCTGGCGGATTGGTGCGCGCTCGGCTGGCTGCAAGCCGGCGGCGGCGCGCTGGCGTCTGCCGCCCGCAAGCCCGCACAGGCATGACATGCACGCAGACGGGCGGGACGCTTCGTTCGACACGCGCACCCAAGCACACGCTGCGCTGAGCGCCGTTGTGGCAGATCAAGGCACGAGTCTTTGCTGCTTCAGTGCTGACTTTCGCGCCTGGCCCCTCGATCAGCTGGCCTTCATTCGGCTGATGCAAGCGTGGGCGCTGCGCGATGCCAAACGTCCCGATGCCATGCGTTTTCTCGCGCTGGACTGGAGCCAGGTCAGTACGCGGTTTCCGCGCTTCGCCACCTTTCGCCGCGACTTTGCCCATCGGGTGGCCTGCCGCCAGATTGCCGAGATCCGCTCACCGGGACTGGTGGAAATGGCGGCGTCGGCGCGCTGCGTTGTCTATGCACACACGGCCACATGGATGTCGGGCGAATGCGTGCAGACCGCCTCGCGCACGCACGCCCTGAACCTCCGCTTTGACGAAGCGTGGGAGCAGGCCGTGCCTGCATTTCCCTCGGCGATTCTAGGTTTGTGACAAATTCGCAACATCTGGTTTTCGAGCCTTGAAATTGCAACACGGGGATAACCCGAAGTCCCACTATACTTATGCGCTGAGCTTGATGTGCATACCGGTTCTGGTTGCAATTAGGTTCAATCAGGACGGTTACGAATTTATCGGGCTTGCGCCCATTTTTGACTGACGCTTAGAGGAAAGTAATGAAAAAGTCCATTCTGCTGGCATCCATGATCGCCGCTCTCGCCCTGGCCGCTTGCGGTAAGAAAGAAGAAGCCGCTCCCGCTGCTTCGGCTCCTGCTGCTGCTTCGGCTCCCGCCGCTTCGGCTCCTGCTGCTGCTTCGGCTCCCGCTTCGGCCCCTGCTGCCGCTTCGGCCCCCGCCGCTTCGGCTCCGGCTGCTGCTGCCTCTGGCGCCAGCGCTGCCAAGTAATAATCGACTGGCAGTCGCAAAAAAGCCGGCGCAAGCCGGCTTTTTTGTTGTCTTCTTCGGTTGCTGTGATGAACCGAATGGCCGTGGTCACCCTTCTGGGGCTGCCACGGTCCTGCGCGCCTTACTGAATCTGCTGTTGCAGGATTTGCAGGATCTTGCGGGCGTCGTCGGTCTGCAGCGGTTTGCCGTCGGGCGTCTGCACCGTCACCACGGTTTGCGTCCCGGCATTTTGCAGCGCAATGCGGTAGTCGGCCGGTTTTGGCTCGCTTTCCTTTTTGCCGAATAGCTTGCCGAAAAAGCCGGTGCTGTCCTGCGAGGCCTTGAGCGCGGCTTCGGCGCTGATGTAGCGCACATCGAATCGGCCCTCGCCACGATTGCGCTCGATCACGGTGAAGCCCGCCGTGTTGATGGCCAGACTGACCTTGCGCCAGGCGGTCTCGAAACCGTCCTGCAATTGCAGCGCCAGGCCGTTGTCCACGAGTTGCGCGGAAACCGGCTGCGCGATCGGCGTCGGGTTTTCGAGGCGCTGCTTCGCCGCGTCTTCGCTCAGCCCCAGGGTCACCATGAGTTTGCGCAGGAAGATGGTGTTGAGGCCAGGGTCCGGCGTGGCGGGTTCCCAGGCGGTCGTCGATTTGTCGTTCGAGTTGTAGACCTCTTTCATCGACTGGTGGGTGATGTAGATCTGCGTGCCCTTGCCGTCCGGCGTGCGCTCGAACACGGTGCGGAAGCGGTCGCGGGTGCCGGTGTCGTAGAGGCTGTCGAACACCTTGCCGAGATACTTCCGAATGAAGTCCTGAGGCAGCTTGGCGCGGTTCTCGGCCCAGTCGGTTTCCATCACGCCGGTCGTGGCGTCGGCCTGGGTGAGGTAGAAGCCGTTCTCCTGCCAGAAGCCCTTGACCTTTTCCCAGAGCTGGTCCGGCGTTGAATCGACGACCAGCCAGCGTTGGTCGCCGGCCTGATCGATGCGCATGCCGGGATATTGCGGCAGCACAGCGTTGGTCTTGGCGACCTGCTCGGCGGTCTGCACGCCCTTGTCGTAGGCCAGGGCGCTCACCGGGGCATTGGGATTGCCCGGCACCACGTAGCGCTCCTGTTTGGCCAGTTGGGTCAGATCGGGCGGCACTTCCAGGGTGTTGCCCTGCTTGGCGCTTTCATAGTCCACATTCTTGCCCTGAACGACGGTGTTCAGGGAGGAGCAGCCGCTCAGCAGGGCGCCAGCGCCCAGTGCGATGGACAGGGCGCTCAGTCGCCAGGTTTGGGATAGGTTCATACGCAATGGGGTTTGGAAGATTCAGGGAGGTCAGTGAGCCAGGGGCAGGTCCAGCGCCTGCAGCGCAGCGCGCAACGGCGGATGAAACGCGCTTTGCAGCGGGGTCAAAGGCAGCCGCAGACCCGACCCGATGCGGCCCATGAGACGCAGGGCTTCCTTGACCGGAATGGGGTTGGGTTCGCAGAACAACTGTTGATTGAGCTCGACCAGCTCGAAATGCAATTTGCTGGCGAGCGCGGCATTGCCGGCCATGGCGGCCACACACAAGTCGTGCATGCGGCGCGGGACGACGTTGGCCGACACGCTGATGTTGCCGTGCCCGCCCAGCAGCATCAGGGCCACGGCCGTCGGATCGTCGCCGGAGTAGATGGAGAACGACGACGGCGCACGGCGAATGAGCTGTGCGGCGCGATCGATGTTGCCCGAGGCCTCTTTGATGCCGATGATGCCCGGAACCTGCGCCAGACGCAGTGCGGTCTCGACGCTCATATCGGCCACGGTGCGACCAGGCACGTTGTAGAGCACCACGGGAATATCGACGGCTTCGGCGATGGCGGTGAAGTGTGCCGTCATGCCCTCCTGGGTGGGCCGGTTGTAGTAGGGCACGACACTGAGCACGCAATCGGCGCCCACGTCTTTGCAGCGGCGCGTCAGCTCGATGGCCTCCCGCGTGGAGTTGGCGCCGGCGCCCGCCATCACGGGCACGCGGCCCGCAACCTGCTCGACGACGGTGCGCACGATCTCGATGTGCTCTTCCACGGGCAGGGTGGGCGATTCACCGGTGGTGCCGCAGGGGCTGATGCAGTCGGTGCCTTGTTCGATATGCCAATCGACCAGTTTGCGCAGCGCGGCGAAGTCCACGCTGCCATCGGAGTGCATGGGGGTCACCAGAGCAACGATGCTGCCACGGATGACCAGAGGTTGGGAGGACATTGTTCTGCGTGCGCTGCGAGCCAGCTGCTTGTCAAATGGAAAGATTGTATCGGTCTGCCGCCTGGGCGTTGGCCGTTTCCCGCACGGCCGCGATGCGCTGCACATAGGCCGGGCGCGGGTCTGCGGCGAAGCCGTCTTCGAACGCCAGCACGCGCAGCGCCGGGCGCACCGCGTCGAGCAACTCGCCGGGGCGCAGCAGGAACTCGGGATTGGACGGCCTGCCCAGACTCGCCTGTCCGAGTGCGAAGGTTTCGTAGAACAGAAAGCCGCCCGGCGCGACGGCCTGCACGATCCGGGGGAGCAGGGGGCGCCACAGGTAATGCGTCACGATGACCGCGTCGAAGGTCTGATCCCCGTACGGCCAGGGTCCGGCTTCGAGGTCGGCGACCCGCACATCGGCAAGAGCCTGCAGCCCGGCAAGGGCATCGGCATTGCGGTCCACCGCGAACACTTTGTACCCACGCTGGTGCAGCCAGCGCACATGACGCCCTCCACCGCAGGCGACGTCGAGCACGGCTGCGCCAGGCCGAAGCAGCTGCGCATGGCGGACGATCCAGGGAGAAGGGGGCAGGGCGCGGGCGTTTTCGGTAGCCATGGAGAAGCATCGTAACGGTGCCGTGTGGACCGCGATGCGTGCGCATCATTCTTGCAAGGCAGAATAGGCAGCATCGACTCTCACCCTTCAGCGAAAACACGATCTCATGACCTCAGCCACCATTCTCGTGACCGGCGGTGCCGGCTATATCGGCTCGCATACCTGTGTGGCCCTGATCGAAGCGGGCTACACCCCCGTGGTGTATGACAACCTGTGCAACAGTAGCGCCGAGTCGTTGGCGCGGGTGGAGCGCATCACCGGCAAGCGCCCCGCCTTCGTGCAGGCCGACATCCGCGATGCAGGCCGTCTCGACGCCGCGTTCGCGCAGCACGAGATCGATGCCGTGATCCACTTCGCCGGCCTGAAGGCGGTGGGCGAATCGGTGGAGAAGCCGCTCATGTACTACGACAACAACGTCGGCGGCACGGTGGTTCTGCTCGAGGCGATGCAGCGCGCCAGGGCGCACAAGCTCATTTTCTCGTCGTCGGCCACGGTCTATGGCGATCCGGCTTCGGTGCCCATCCGTGAAGACTTTCCGCTCAGCGCGACCAACGCCTACGGCCGCAGCAAGCTGATGATCGAAGAGATTCTGGGCGATCTGCACCGTGCCGAATCGCATTGGCGTATCGCCCGCCTGCGCTACTTCAACCCGGTGGGGGCGCACGAAAGCGGGCTCATCGGCGAAGACCCGCGCGGCATTCCCAACAACCTCATGCCCTTCGTCACGCAGGTGGCCGTGGGGCGTCTGCAAAAGCTGCGCGTGTTCGGGGGCGACTGGCCGACCGTGGACGGCAGCGGCGTGCGCGATTACATCCATGTCATGGATCTGGCCGAAGGCCATGTCGCCGCCTTGCGTCATCTGTTGGGACATGAGGGTCTGTTCACGGTAAACCTCGGCACGGGCCAGGGCTATTCGGTGCTGCAGATGGTGCAGGCCTTCGGCAAGAGCATCGGCCGCGATCTGCCGTATGAGATCGTGGCGCGCCGTCCGGGCGACATCGCCGAATGCTGGGCCGACCCGGGCGCCGCGCGGGAGTTGCTGGGCTGGAGCGCCAAGCGCGGGCTCGACACCATCTGCGCCGACGCCTGGCGCTGGCAGCAGGGCAACCCGGAAGGCTACGGCGCCTGAACCCGCTGCCCGAACCGATGCGCGGCTTGCTGAAGCCCCGCGCTTGCATCGGTTTGCGGCCGGGCGCTATGGTTCACCCTGAATCAACAGA
The DNA here is from genome assembly GCA_021286835.1 of Thiomonas sp. GTDB lineage: Bacteria > Pseudomonadota > Gammaproteobacteria > Burkholderiales > Burkholderiaceae_C > Thiomonas. The sequence goes on along the minus strand of JAJTBQ010000040.1, from coordinate 6,516 downwards.
CTGAAAGGAACATCATGAGCAAGACCACCCTGCATGCCTCGCCCGCGCCGATTCACATCGGCATCTCCGACGCCGATCGGGCCAAGGTGGCCGAGCAGCTCTCACATCTGCTGGCCGATACCTACACACTCTATCTGACGACGCACAACTTCCACTGGAACGTGACCGGGCCGATGTTCAACAGTCTGCACCAGATGTTCATGGATCAGTACACCGAGCTGTGGAACGCCGTCGATCCCATTGCCGAGCGCATTCGCGCCCTCGGCTTCGCGGTGCCGGGTTCCTATCACGGCTTCAGCTCGCGCTCCAGCCTGGCCGACGTGCCGCCGCAGCCGCCCAAGGCGCAGGAAATGATCGGCATTCTGGTCAAAGGTCACGAAGCCGTGGCCAAGACGGCGCGCGCGGTGTTCTCCGTGGCCGACGATGTCAATGACCAGCCCACCGCCGATCTGATGACCCAGCGCCTGGACATCCACGAAAAGACGGCCTGGATGCTGCGCTCTCTGCTTGAAAGCTGAAGAGGCGCGAGCGCGGCTGCCACGGCTGGGCTTCGCGCCCGATGCGTGCCGACCGTCTGAGCTGCCCTCCATCGACGTTCCCTGCGTGGCGATAATTCACGCATGGAACGTCTGCGCTTATGGCTGGCCTTGATCCGTTGGGACAAGCCAGTCGGTTCTCTCCTCTTGTTGTGGCCGAGCCTGTCGGCCTTGTGGATTGCCAGCGATGGCCGTCCGAGCTGGTGGCTGGTCATCGTCTTCATCGCCGGCACCTTCCTCATGCGGTCGGCCGGTTGCGCCGTGAACGATGTGGCCGATCAGGACTTCGATCGCGCCGTGCGCCGCACCGCGCAGCGCCCGGTGACGTCCGGCAAGGTGTCCACCCGCGAGGCATTGCTGGTTGGCGCCGCGCTCGCGCTCGCCGCCTTCGCTCTGGTGCTCACCACCAATGCGCTGACCATCCAGATGTCGGTCGCGGCCTTGCTGATCGCCATCGCCTACCCCTACACCAAACGCTGGCTGGCGCTGCCGCAGGCCTACCTCGGTGTGGCGTTCAGCTTCGGCATCCCCATGGCCTTCGCCGCCGCGCGCGGCGAGGTGCCGCTGCTGGCCTGGGTGCTGCTGCTGGGCAATCTGTTCTGGGTGCTGGCCTACGACACCGAATACGCCATGGTCGACCGCGAGGACGATCTCAAGGTGGGCATCAAGACCTCGGCCATCACCTTCGGCCGCGCCGATGTGGCGGCGGTGATGGCGAGCTACGGCGCCTTCCTCGCGCTGTGGGCGGCGGTGGGATGGGTGTTGCAGCTTGCCTGGCCCTATGACCTGGGCGTGGCCGCGGCGGCGGCGCAGGCCTTGCATCACTACTCGCTCATCCGCGAGCGCAACCCGGCGCAGTGCTTTCGCGCCTTCCGCCTCAATCACTATCTGGGGCTGGCGCTGTGGATCGGCGTCGTTGCGGCTTACGCCCTGCGCTGAGGCTGGCGAGGGCGAGGCCTGGGTGCGGCTTCAGGCCGTGAGCCGCTCCAGCGCCTCGCGGTAGCGCGCCACGGTGTGCGCGATGACCTCGGTGGGCAGGGTGGGGGGCGGCGGTTGTTTGCTCCAGCCGGGCACGCCTTCGAGCCAGTCGCGCAGGAACTGTTTGTCGAAACTGGGGGGCGAGCTGCCTTCGGCCCAAGTGTCGGCGGGCCAGAAGCGCGAGGAATCGGGCGTGAGGACTTCGTCCATCAGCGTGAGGGTGCCGTTTTCGTCCAGGCCGAACTCGAACTTGGTGTCGGCGATCAGCATGCCGCGCGCCGCGGCATAGTCGGCGGCGCGCTGGTAGAGCGTGATGCTGACGTCGCGCACCTGGGCGGCGAGCCCCGCGCCGATGGTTTGTTCCATCTGGGCGAAGGCGATGTTCTCGTCATGCTCCCCCAGTTCGGCTTTGGTGGCGGGGGTGAAAATCGGCTGGGGCAGCTTGCTGGCCAGTTTCAAGCCCGGCGGGAGCGCGATGCCGCAGACCGCGCCGCTGGCCTGATAGTCCTTCCAGCCTGACCCGGCGAGGTAGCCGCGAACCACGGCTTCCACCGGCAGTGGTTTGAGGCGCTTGACCACCATGGCGCGGCCGCGCACCTGCTCGCGTTCGTCCGCCGCCACCACGCTCTCGGGGTCGACCTCGAGCAGATGGTTGGGCACCACATCGTGCAGCAGGCCGAACCAGAAGCGGGCCATGCGGGTGAGGATTTCGCCTTTGCCCGGAATGGGCTCGGCCATGATGACGTCGAAGGCCGAGATGCGATCGGTGGCCACCATCAGCAGCCGGTCCGTGCCCACGGCGTAGTTTTCGCGCACCTTGCCGCGGGACAGCAGGGGCAGGGAATGCAGGGAGGATTGCAGCAGGGCAGAGGTCATGGGAGGGCTTTCATCGCGGAATGGCGGAGATTGTAGAAATCCCCGCCAGGCTGGCGTCAAAACGCCGCGCAAGGCCTTGTCAGACCCCTCAGCTCAGCACCGTCATGCTCAGGCGGCGGCGGTAGCTTTCCACCGTGGGGTCGGTGACGGGGGGCTGGCCCGCGGCGGGCTTGGGCGCATGGGCCGGCGTCATCAGTTCGAGGATGTTGACAAAGGTCTTGCGCGCCCGGTCTTCGCTCCAGGTCTTGTCGCGCATGAGGATGTCGAGGAGTTCGTCGAGGGCCGCCGTCCACTGCTGCGACGCCATGTGCCGCTGCGCCAGGGCGTAGCGGGCGTAGCGGGCGTCGAAGTCGCGCTTGTTGGCGGCGATGCTGGCCTGCAGCGCCGCCACCGTCGGCAGGCCGGGCGCGGCCTGTGCGGCTGCGAGCCAGTCGCCCAGGGCCTGGATGCGCGCGTCGGCCAGGGCCTTGCCGGCCATGGGCTCGAAGGCCATCGCGGCCTCGGCGGTGCGGCCGTCTTTCAGCAGCAGTTCGACATAGTCCTTGCGCGCCGCGTCGTTGGCGGGGTTGGTGGCCAGATCCTGCTGAAGCTTCTCCAGCGGCGGCAGGGCGGGTGCAGACGGGTCCTCGGCGTCGGAGGGCTCGGCATCGTCGGCCTGGTCCGGCGCGGCGTCGGGAACGTGCTTGTCGAGGAACTCGCGGATCTGGCCCTCGGGCAGCGCGCCCACGAAGCCGTCCACCGGCTGGCCGTCCTTGAGCAGCATCACCATGGGAATGCTGCGCACGCCGAATGCGGCCGCCAGTTCCTGCTCCTCCTCGGTGTTGATCTTCACCAGTTTGAATCGGCCCTCGTAAGCCACCTCCAGCTTTTCGAGGATGGGGCCGAGCGCGCGGCACGGGCCGCACCAGGGCGCCCACAGATCCACCAGCACGGGGACGGTGTTCGAGGCTTCGACGACTTCGGTTTCAAAATTGGCAACGGTGGCATCAATCATGTTCGACTCCTGAAAGCAGGGCAGATGGGGGCGTTCGGCGTCATACCAAGAGGGGTATGGCGGCGCAGACGGCGCCGTTTGCCGGAAGCATAGCGGGGCGCGGTTTTCGAAGCGTCTGCCGCGGATTCTTAAAATCAGCGGTTTTCAGGCGTTGCACAGGAGCAGGCAGATGGCCGTGATCGGCGTGGTGATGGGTTCGCAAAGCGACTGGGAGGTGATGCGCCATGCGGCCGACATCCTCGCTCGCTTCGGTGTGGCGCACGAATGCCAGGTGGTTTCGGCCCACCGCATGCCCGACGATCTGTTTGCCTATGCCGAAGGCGCGCAGCCGCGCGGCCTGCGGGCCATCATCGCCGGTGCCGGCGGCGCGGCGCATCTGCCCGGCATGCTGGCGGCCAAGACCGCGGTGCCGGTGCTCGGCGTGCCGGTGCCGAGCAAGTATCTGCGGGGCGAGGACTCGCTGCTGTCCATCGTGCAGATGCCCAAGGGCATTCCCGTGGCGACCTTTGCCATCGGCGAGGCCGGGGCGGCGAATGCCGCCCTGTTTGCCGTGGCGATGCTGGCGGCGCATGACACCGATTTGCGCGACCGGCTCGACGCTTTCCGCGCCGAACAGACGGCAGCGGCGCGCGCCATGCGCGTAGGGACGCAGGCATGAGCGCAGGCGCGGCATTCATTCCCCCCGGAGCGGCGCTGGGCGTGCTCGGCGGCGGGCAATTGGGCCGCATGTTCGCCCAGGCCGCCCAGAGCGCGGGCTATGGGGTGGTCGTGCTCGAAGCCGACGAGGCGGCCCCTGCGGCGCAGGTCACGGGACGCCACCTCGCCGCGCGCTACGACGATCCCCTGGCCCTTGATCAACTCGCCCGCGACTGTGCCGCGGTGACGGTCGAATTCGAGAACATTCCCGCGGCATCCATGCAGTGGCTGGACGCGCGCGTGCCCCTGGCACCGGCCCCGCAAGCGCTGGCGCTTTGCCAGGACCGGGCGCAGGAAAAAGCCTTGTTCAAACAACTGGGCGTGCCCTGTGCCCCCCATGCCGTACTGACGGCCGGGGTCGATCCGCACGCCGTCAGTGCCGATCTCTTTCCCGGCATCCTCAAGACCACGCGCCTGGGCTACGACGGCAAGGGCCAGATGTCGGTGGCATGCGCCGCCGATCTTCCTGCAGCCTGGACCGCGCTGGGCGGAGTGGATTGCGTGCTGGAGAAGAAACTCGATCTGGCCTACGAACTGTCGGTGGTGATGGCGCGCGGGCGAGACGGCTGCTCCGTGCTGTTCGAGCCGCAGCAGAACCTGCACCGCGACGGCATTCTGTTCGCCAGCTTTTCGCCCGGCCCCTCCATCACCCCCGACATCGCCGAGGCGGCGCAGAACGCCGCGGGCACGGTGGCGCAGGGGCTGGACTATGTCGGCGTGCTCTGTGTGGAGTTTTTCGTGCTGCGCGACGGTCGCCTGCTGGCCAACGAAATCGCCCCGCGCCCGCATAACTCCGGCCATCACACCCTCGATTCCTGCGATGTGTCGCAGTTCGAACTGCAGTGGCGCACCCTGGTGAACGCACCGCTGTTGGCGCCCAGACAGCACAGCGCCGCGGTGATGCTCAACCTGCTGGGCGACCTCTGGTTCGATGCCGCGGGATGTCAGCGCGAGCCCGACTGGGCCACCGTGCTGGCGCAGCCCGGCGCGCATCTGCATCTCTACGGCAAACACGCCCCGCGCCAGGGCCGCAAGATGGGTCATCTCACCTGCACGGCCGCCACCCCGGCCGAAGCGCGGCAGACCGCACTGCACGCTTGCACCGTGCTCGGCCTGGAACCGTTCTGACGTGAGTGAGGTGAACACCGACGCCCAGGTGCGTCCGCGCGAGATCGTCGAGGCCGTGCGGCGTCTGGAGGCTGGCGAACTGGTCGGCCTGCCGACCGAAACCGTCTACGGCCTCGCAGCAGACGCCGAGAATCCCGAGGCCGTCGCCAAGATCTACGCCGCCAAGGGGCGGCCTGCGGACCACCCTGTGATCGTGCACGTGCACCGCCTCGCCGATCTGAGGCATTGGGCGGCCGAGGTACCCGAAACGGCGCGCCAGCTTGCTGCCGCCTTCTGGCCCGGACCGCTGACACTGATCCTGCCGCGCAAGCCCGGCGTGGCCCAAGCCTGCGCCGGCGGGCAGGACACCATCGGGCTGCGTTGCCCATCCCATCCCGTCGCTCAGGCGGTGCTGGCGATATTCAAGGGCGGGCAGGGTGGTTTGGCGGCGCCTTCGGCCAACCGCTTCGGCCGCATCAGCCCCACGACGGCAGCCCATGTGCAGGCCGAGCTGGGCCACGACCTGCTGGTGCTCGACGGTGGCGCTTGCGCCGTCGGCATCGAGAGCACCATCGTCGATTGCACCGTGCAGCCGCCGCGCATCCTGCGTCCGGGGCTGCTGCAAGCGGCCGACCTGGCCGCGGTGCTTGGCGTCTCGGCAGAGGCCTTGCAGCGCCCGGCCGACGACGCCCCCCGCGTTGCCGGTGCACTGCCCGCACATTACGCGCCTCGTACCGCCTTGCTGTTGCGCACCCGCGAGCAGATCCACGCCGACCTGGCGCAGGCGATCGACGCGCGGCGCATCGGCGTCCTCGCGCGGCATGCACCCCCTCCCGGCATCAGCACGACCTGGATGCAACTGCCCGACGACCCGGCTGGCTACGCGCAACGGCTCTATGCGGCGCTGCGCGAGCTCGATCAGGCCGGACTCGATCAGATCTGGGTCGAAGCCCTTCCGCCCACGCAGCCCTGGCTGGCGCTGCGCGACCGCCTGGGCCGTGCAGCCCAGGGCTCCGGCCCTGGAAGGAACTGAAGGCCGCAAGGTCTGGCCGCGCCCTTTGGCGAAACGGGCTTGTGACTGCGATGCAGAGGGAGCTGACCACCCTACATGTATCAAAATGTTGCGAAAGTGCAAACCTGTGCCAAATGCGGAAATCCTCCCTTGCGACGCCATTTTCCCTAGGCTATGCTGAACCGAACGGTCGTTCTATTTTGACCCGCCCGCCTGCAGGTCAGCAGGCCTACAACAATGTTTGAGGAGATATTCATGCGGAATCGCGTCTGGATTGCGCTGGCCTTGGCCAGTGCCTTGGGCTTGGCAGGTTGCGG
>JAJTBQ010000039.1 GCA_021286835.1 Thiomonas sp. | reverse complement strand
GCCGACCTGCCATCGACCGGCCTCATACAACCGGCCAGTCGCGTGACCTATCGACTCGCAGTGTCGGGGCCTGCTCAGGCGGCTACGGCTTTTGGCGACTGGGCCGAGTCACAGATCAGGCTGACGAAGTCCCGCGGCATGCGCGTGGAAACAGTGGCGGACAGCGGCCCGGCCCAGGAACAGACGCTCAAGCGAGCCTCCGATTTTCTGCATCTGGTCGCGTTGATCACGGCGCTGATGGCCGCTGTGGCAGTGGCGCAGTCGGCGCGGGATTTTGCACGAAGGCGTCTGCAGTCCTGCGCGGTTCTCAAGGCACTTGGCATGCGCCAGGGTGTCTTGTTGCGCCGTCATGCGGGCGAGTTTCTATGGTTGGGCGGTTTCGCCGTCGTCGTGGGCGTCCTGCTGGGTCTTCTGGCGCAGGCTGCGATGATCGGTCTGCTGCATGGGCTGATCGCAGCCCAGGTGCGCGAATTGCCTGCACCGGGCTGGATGCCAGCTCTCTTTGCTGCAGGGACGGGCATGGTGCTGCTGTTGGCGTTTGGGCTGCCATCGATTCTGCAGTTGGCGCGCGTGGCGCCCATGGCTGTGCTGCGTCGCGATCTGGGGCGCCTGCAGTCCGCACCGGCGATCACGGTGTTGGCGGGCGTTGCGGCGTTTGGCGTTTTGTTGTGGCTGCAGGCCGGTGATCTGCGGCTGGGTGTCATTGCAGCCGGGGGCTTCATCGGGCTGACCACAGGCTTTGCTTTCGTGGCCTGGCTGATGCTGCAGGGCCTGAAGCGATGGGTTCGCGGCCGTGGCACTTCGGCTCAGACGACGGGGGGGCTGCTGCACATGGCAGCAAGGCAGTTGTCGACGAGGCCGTGGGGGGCGGTGATCCAGATCACCGCCTTGAGTCTCGGCCTGCTCGCGCTGATGTTGCTGGTGTTGATGCGCACGAGTCTGATCGATGCCTGGCGTGCGTCCATTCCGCCCAATGCGCCCGATCGCTTTGTGATCAATATCCAGCCGGAGCAGGCCCCGTCGTTTCTGGCTGCACTGCGTCGTGATGGCGTGGCGCAGGAGGATTGGTATCCGATGTTGCGCGGCCGCTTGGTGGCCATCAATGGCCGCCCCGTGTTCGGGCGCGACTACGACAACACGCGCGCACGCGAACTGGTGGATCGCGAGTTCAACCTCTCGTCCAGCACCACCCTGCCCAAGGCCAACTCGCTGGTCGCCGGTAACTGGCTCGACACGGCCGGACCTCACGCCAAGGGCCTGTCGGTGGAGCAGGGTATCGCCAAGACCCTGGGATTCAAAATGGGAGACAGTTTGACCTTCGATATTGCCGGTCAGCGCGTGACAGCGCCCATCACCAGCGTGCGGCATGTGGATTGGAGTTCGATGCACGCCAATTTCTTCGTGCTTCTGCCACAGTCCATGCTCAAAGACCAACCGGTGACTTACCTTGCAGCCTACCGCGCGCCAGGTGATGCGCAACGCATGGATGATCAGTTGGTACGGCAGTTTCCCAACCTCACCGTGGTCGATGTGGGCAGTCTGCTGGCGCATTTGCGCCATCTGATCGAGCAGGTCATCACCGCCGTCCAGTTTCTCTTTCTGTTTGCCCTGGCGGCCGGCTTGGCCGTTCTCGCAGCCTCGCTGGCGCTGTCGCGGCAGGATCGGGTACGGGAGATGGCCGTATGGCGTGCGCTGGGTGCGTCGGCGCGGCTACTGCGTCGCATGGCCTTGATCGAAATGGTGTGGGTGGGCGCACTTGCGGGTTTGTTGGGCGCAGCCGGGGCTGCGGGCATCAGCGCGGCACTGGCGCATTGGGTGTTTCGTTTCCCGTGGCAGCCGCCCTGGTTGCTGTGGCCAGCCGCCATGCTGGCCGCCGCACTTCTCGCCATGTTGGCGGGGTGGTGGAGCCTTCGCGACGTGTTGCGCAGAGCGCCGGGGCAGAGCCTGCGCGCGTTGAGCTGAGAGGGGTGCGAAGCTGAGAAGCCCAAATCCATCGCAGATTGATTTGGGGCAAGTTTTGCCGAGACGCATCTCTCATAATCGCGGCTGCTTTTCCTGATTCCCCCCCCGCCAGAGGTCGCCCGCTCTCATGTCAGAAACCATCGTCATCACGCCCGATTCCTCCGCGTCCGAAAAACTGGCCGATACACCTTATCAACGCCTCGGCGGCGAAGAAGGGGTGCGCAAGCTGGTCGATCACTTTTACGACCTGATGGAGCTTGAACCCCGGTTCGCCGATCTGCGCGCCATGCACCCCACGCATTCCGATCAAACACGCGACAAGCTCTACCTCTTCCTCAGCGGCTGGCTGGGCGGCCCCGATCTGTATTCGGCGCGTTTTGGCCATCCTCGGCTGCGCATGCGGCATTTTCCGTATGCCATCGGCACGAAGGAACGAGATGACTGGATGGCCTGCATGGTGCAGACCCTGAACGACGTGGTGCTCGACCCGGCGCTGCGCCGCAAACTGCACGAGGCCTTCGCCGGCACCGCAGACTGGATGCGCAACAAGGCCGAATCCGACAACATGCCCGCCGGCAATGTGGTGCATGCCTGAGGGCGTTTCTGTGGCGCCGTTCTGCCGGTGACGGTCAGCCGCGCTCGGTGCGGCGTGCCGAGCGCAGCAACAGCACAAGCGCCCCGGCGCCGCCATCGCTGGGGCGGGCCTGCACATAGGCCATGACCTCATCGCGTTGCATCAGCCAACTCCGCACCTTGTGTTTGAGGACGGGTTCACGCAGAGGCGAGCTCAAGCCCTTGCCGTGAATCACCCTTACGCAGCGCCATTCGCGCTGCAAGGCTGATCGCAAGAATCGCCCCAGCGCCTCGCGCGCCTCGTCACGCCGCAGTCCGTGCAGATCAATCTCGCTCTGAATGGTCCAGTGGCCGCGTCGCAGTTTGCGCAAAGTGTCCGAGCCGACGCCTGAACGACGCCACGACAGCGTGTCATCGGTTTCCAGCAGATGATCCAGGTCGAGCTCGTCGGACATGGCTTCGGTGAGAACGGCCTGTTCGTCAAGCAGCGATTGGCGCGGAATGGCGCGAGGAGGGCGCGGCAGCAAACCAGGCGGCAAGGGATGCATCGGCTGGGCCAAGGGCCGCGCCCCAGCGGCCGCCGAGCGGAACAACGCTCTGTCCGCGGAAGTGGGTACGGTTTCAGCTTGCGCCGCAACGGCGGTCGAGGGGACCGGTCTGCCGGGTGAATGCGGTGGAGGCGGCTGGTGCGATTCGCGCAGCCGTTTGCGCAGGTCTTTCAACAAGTCCAGGCCCTGCGTGCCCGATGCGGGGCGGGCGGATTTCACAACAGACCCCGTTCGGCAAACGAGACCACGGTGTGTCGGGTGACCACCAGATGATCGAGGACGCGCACGTCAACCAGGGCCAGCGCTGATTTCAGGGTTTGCGTCAACGTGCGGTCTGCTGCAGACGGCTCGGCCGCGCCGCTGGGGTGGTTGTGCGCCAGGATGAGCGCGCCGGCGTTTCTGCGCAGGGCTGCTTTCACGACTTCGCGGGGATAGACGCTGGTGTAGGCCAGCGTGCCGCGGGAGAGTTCCTCCGCCGCGATGAGTTGATGCTGGCTGTCGAGAAACAGCGCGGCAAAGATCTCCATGGGTTGAGAGCCCAGCCAAAGCCGCAGGTAGTCTCGCACGGCGGCCGGTGAGTCGAGCAGCGGTTGCTGGGCCATCTGCTCGCTCAACGTACGCCGGGCCAGCTCCAGGACGGCGGCGATCTCGGCATACTTGGCGGCCCCCAGACCCTTGACCTTGCGCAGCTGATCGGCGGGCGCGTTCAGCAGACCATGCAGGCCGCCGAAGCGATCGAGCAGGGCCGCGGCCAGGTCGATCGCGCTTTGTCCGCGCACCCCGGTTCGCAGCACGATGGCGACCAGTTCCGCGTCCGCGAGGGCATGCGGGCCACGTGCCAGCAATTTTTCGCGGGGACGGGCGTCGGCAGGAAGATCGGCGATACGCGTGGCCATGGCAGGGTTCCACCTAAAATGCGGGTTTTCGTCGCGTCAGCGCACTATTTTGCCTGCCCGTCCATCATCGTGCCTTGCGTTCAATCCGACTCCTATCTCACCCTGCATTACCGTCTCAGTGATCCTGGCGGCGTCGATGCGGTCAACACCTTCGGTGGCACGCCGGCTACCTTGACGCTCGGCCAGGGACAACTCAGCCCGGCGCTCGAAGCCCTGCTCGTCGGGCTCGACGAAGGCGCGCACCGCACGTTCGATTTGCCACCGGGCGCAGCCTTCGGCGCGCGCATCCCGGGTTTGCTGCGCTGGGTGTCCCGCGAGGGCGTGGATCGAGCACGGGAGTATCCCGGCCCTGAGCCGCAGGTTGGGGACGTGATGCGCGTGCGCCTGCCCATCCGTGCCGATGGCCAAGCGGGTCTGCTGACCGCATTGGTGCGCGAGATCGATGTCGAGGGCGATGCGGTGCTGCTCGATTTCAACCATCCCCTGGCGGATTGCCCCACGACCTTCGAGGTCCAGATCCTGGCCGTGCTTTGAGGCCGCGAGAGCCATCTATGTCGCATCACACCGATTCAGTTGCCGTTCCCGAGGTCTTGCTGGCCAATCCGCGCGGATTCTGCGCCGGCGTGGACCGGGCCATCGACATCGTCGAACACGCCTTGGCGCGTTTTGGCGCGCCCATCTACGTGCGCCATGAAATCGTGCACAACACCTATGTGGTCAATGACCTGAAGACCAAGGGTGCGGTCTTTGTCGAGGCCCTGGAGGACGTTCCTCATGGGGGTACGGTCGTGTTCTCCGCCCATGGAGTCTCCCAGGCCGTTCGTGCGCAGGCCCAGGGGCTGGGTCTGCAGGTGTTCGATGCCACCTGCCCGCTGGTGACCAAGGTGCATGTCGAAGTGGCCAGAATGCGCCGAGAGGGTCTGGAGATCGTGATGATTGGACACGCCGGACACCCCGAAGTCGAAGGCACGATGGGGCAGGCCGATGGCATCCATCTGGTGCAGACCGTCGATGACGTGGCGCGACTGTCCATCGCATCCGGATCGCCCCTGGCCTTTGTCACGCAGACCACGCTCTCCGTGGATGACGCGGCCGAAATCGTCGCCGCCTTGCGTGCCCGGTTTCCCCAGGTGCGCGAGCCGAAAAAGCAGGACATCTGCTACGCCACCCAGAACCGGCAGGACGCCGTCAAGGTGCTCTCGCCGCAGGTCGATGTCGTCATCGTGGTGGGCAGTCCCACCAGTTCGAATTCCAACCGGCTGCGCGAGGTCGCCCTGCGCATGGGCAAGCCCGCCTATATGGTCGATAGCGCCGACGACGTGCGGGCGGAATGGCTGCAGGGTGCGCGCCAGATTGGCCTGACCGCAGGCGCATCGGCGCCGGAAGCCCTGGTCGAACAGGTCATTGCCAGACTCAAGGGATTCGGCGCGGTGGCCGTTCGCCAACTCGACGGCGTGACCGAGTCGGTGCAGTTTCCTCTGCCGCGCGGACTTCTGGTCAAAGCCGAGACCTGACCCCAGCTTGCCCGGCCATCGCGATGCGGCGGCCTCCTTACTCTTGATCTCCTGGACATCATGCTTGACATCACCCTATTGCGCAAAGATCTGTCGAATGTCGTCGCGCGGCTCGAAACCCGGGCGTCGCCCCAGCCTTACCTCGACGTTGCCCGCTTCGAAGCGCTCGAATCCGAACGCAAGACCCTGCAAAAGCGCACCGAAGATCTGCAGGCCCGACGCAATCAGTTGTCCAAGCAGATCGGCCAGGCCAAGGCGAAAGGGGAGGATGTCGCCGCCATCATGGACGAGGTCGGTCAGATCAAGATCACGCTGGAGACCGACGCGGACCGACTGGACGCGCTCCAAGCCGAACTGCTTGATCTGCTCATGGCCGTTCCGAACCTGCCCGCAGCCGGCGTGCCCGTCGGCAGTGACGAAACCCAGAACGTCGAATTGCGCCGATGGGGCACGCCGCGCACCTTTGATTTTCCGGTCCGTGATCATGTCGACGTTGGTGCCGCTCTCGGCCTCGACTTCGAATCGGCAGCGCGGATCTCCGGGTCGAGATTTGCCGTGCTCCGTGGACAGGTCGCCAGACTGCACCGTGCCCTGGCTCAGTTCATGCTCGATGTCCATACGACCGAACATGGCTACGTCGAGACCTATGTGCCCTATGTCGTTTCGGCGCAGGCGCTGCGCGGCACCGGTCAACTTCCCAAGTTCGAGGAAGATCTGTTCCCCGTGAAGCATGGCGAGGGTGAGAGCCACTACCTCATTCCCACGGCCGAAGTTCCGTTGACCAATCTGGTGCGGGACCAGATCGTCGATGCGTCGCAATTGCCGCTTCGCTACGTTGCCCATACGCCGTGCTTTCGCTCGGAGGCGGGCTCGGGAGGCAGAGATGTGCGCGGCCTCATTCGCCAGCACCAGTTCGACAAGGTTGAACTGGTCTGGGTGACGCGCCCGGAAGAATCGGCCGCGGCTCTGGAAAAACTCACAGCCCATGCCGAAAGCATTTTGCAGCGGCTGCAACTGCCCCATCGAACCATCGTGCTCTGCACGGGCGACATGGGATTCGGCAGCGCGCGCACCCATGACATCGAGGTGTGGCTCCCGGCGCAAAACACCTATCGCGAGATCTCGTCCTGCTCCAATATGGAGGCTTTCCAGGCGCGTCGCATGCAAGCACGTTACCGCGCAGACACTGGCAAGACGGAGCTGGTGCACACGCTCAACGGCTCCGGCCTGGCCGTGGGCCGCACCCTTGTGGCCATTCTCGAAAACTACCAGCGCGCGGACGGCGGCATCGACGTCCCCGAGGTGCTTCGACCCTATATCGGCGGACAAACCTGTCTGCTGCCAGGCGCCTGATATACTCGCAGGCTTTTCGCGATCACCACAAACTAAACCCCAGGAAAGGTGGCAGAGTGGTCGAATGTACCTGACTCGAAATCAGGCGTAGGCGCAAGCCTACCGAGGGTTCGAATCCCTCCCTTTCCGCCAAAACATAGCCCAAGTGACTGATTCACTTGGGCTTTTTTATGGGCTAAGACTATGAAGCCGCTTGACCCGATGAGCCACTGCCCCTGTGGGAGCGGCAGGTCGCTGGATAACTGCTGCGGACATTTTCTCGCTGGGCTGGAAGCCGCGCCCACGGCTGAAGCATTGATGCGTTCCCGCTATGTGGCGTATGCATTGGGGTATGACGATTACGTGCTGGCGACCTGGCATGTGTCGACCCGGCCCTGCAGCCTGGAACTCGGGCCGGAACCCAGGCCCAGCTGGATCGGGCTTTCGATCAAGCGTCACGAGCAGTATGGCGAGGATCGTGCCGTCGTGGAGTTCGTGGCGCGCTACAAGGTTGGCGGCCGGGCTCATCGCATGCAGGAGTCGAGCCGATTTGTACGAGAAAACGACCGCTGGTTCTATGTCGACGGCGAAGTTGCGCTTCAGCCTTAGTTGGGCCCGGTCGGCATGGCCGCTCCGGGCGGGTTACCCTGGCCATCGTTGCGGCAGATAGGGTGAGGGATCGACCAGCGGTGTCTCGCCGCACATCATCTCGGCCATCAAGCGTCCGCTGATGGGGCCAAGGGTGAAACCCTGATGGGCATGGCCGAAGTTGAACCACAGTCCGCGGTGGCGGGGTGCGGGGCCGATGACGGGCAGCATGTCGGCCGTGCACGGGCGCGATCCGACCCAGACCGGATCAGGGCGGGGAGGGCCAAGGTCGAGCAGTTCGCTCGCCATGGCCTCGGTCTTGCGGAGCTGTACCGGCGTTGGCGGTGCATCGATAGGGGCGAACTCGGCGCCGGTGGTCAACCTCAACCCAAGGCGCATGGGCGCGAGTACATAACCGCGTTCGGCGTCGAGCAGGGGCTGGCGCAACCCTGGGGCTTGGGGATAGTGCTGGTGGTAGCCACGCTTGATGAACAGGGGGTAGCGATAGCCCAGATCGCGCAGGCTCTGCTGCGACCACGGACCGAGGGCGATCACGACCTGTTCGGCTTCGATGCTGCCGTCTTCGCCCTGAATCGACCATCCAGCGCCGTTCGCCCGCAATGTCTTTGCATCGCCACGCAAGACGCGCCCGCCACGCGCAGCGAACAGCGCGGCGTATCGCTGCACCAGCGCTCCGGGGTCTTGCACGGCCCACGGATCGCGCCAATGCACCGCGCCAGCCAGGACTTGGCGCAACGACGGTTCGGAACGAGACAGCGCCGCACCGTCTTCGGCGGTAAATCGCACGCCGAACTGGTCCTGCAGACGCTGCGCGCGCGCCACGGCCTGTGCGAATGCGCGCGGTGTGCGAAAGACGAAGCGGAACCCATCCCGCTGTACCAGTTGCTCTGCCTGCGCAGCAGTCATCAGCGGCGCGTGCTCCTCGATGGCGTAAGCGATCAGGCGGCTATAGCTTTGGGTGGCATGTGCATGCGCAGCGGGGCGAGAGTGATGGAAGTATTGAATTAAGGGGATCGCCATTTGACGCAGTCCCCGCGCATGCCAGTGCACCTCGGCGCCGCGTCCCAGGGCGGCCCGCAGGACGAAGTTCAGCTCGCGGGGGAAGGCATAGGGCTCGACGGCCTCGCGCTGGATCAGGCCGGCATTCCCGTAGGAGGTCTCTTCGCCAGGTTCCCGGCGATCGATCAACGTGACGTCAGCGCCCCGCTGCTGCAGGTGCAGGGCGGTGCAGGTGCCCACCATGCCGGCGCCGAGTACCAGGACGGTCTTGCCCATGTCATTTGCTGTCTTTGGAAGTGACGGACGTCAGCATACGTTGAAGTGGCTTGGGGCCGTCTTCGCATCGTCTCAATCCAGCCCAACGGGTCGTCTGGGCTGATGGGCGATGTCGATTCGCTGGATAATCCTGGGAAAGAAGAACCTCCTTGAAGTGATGGCTTTCTGCAGTCTGATCGAAACTTCGATTCGCTGCCATGAGGGTGCAGACGCTTTTTCACCAGGCACTCGCCAACAGCATTGGCCATGAGCACACCAGAGTCGCAGAACAAACAAGCGCCGGGCTACCCAAATGTCCCTTCGGAGGGAAGGTTTTCGGTCGGGCTGAATCAGGCGGGCGATGTGTCAGCCGATCAGGCACGCGCCGTGCTCAAGACCATTCCTGTTGGATTTGCCGGCGGTGTCGTTCCAGCGGGTGTGATTGTCTGGCTGATTCATCCGGAAGGCGCAGACACGGTGAGCCTGTGGCTCTGGTTTGCCTGGATGGTGATGGCGCACGGCCTACGTGTGGCGCTGTGGATCGCCGCACGGCGCGACCATGCTTTCACGGAGCACGCTGCGCATTGGCTGATTCGGTTGCGCTTGGGCGTCCTCGTGCTTGGACTGTCTTGGGCGGCGCTGCCGGTGCTGCTTTCGCCAGTCACGCCTTTTGATGAACTGCTCGTGGCCACGGTGATCGCCGCGGTGTGCGGGGCGGGCGTGGCGCAGCAATCTTCCGACGCGCCATCGGCCTTGCTGTTCATGGTGCCCCCGGCCGTCAGTTTGAGCGTCCGGCTGCTCGGGGCGTCGGATGGGACGCTGCAGACCGTCGGCATTCTTTCCTTGCTCTACTTTGTGTTCCTTGGGCTGGCGGCACGCCGGATTCACGCCTCGTTCCTGGAACTCTCGCTGCTGCACGCCCAGGCCAAGCGCCAGTCTTTGCATGATGCGCTCACCGGCCTGCCCAACCGCACCGCGTTTCACCTGCTCCTGCAGGAGGCCATCGCTCGCGCGCGCAGGCGAGGCACCGAGGTGGCCGTGGGCTATATCGATCTCGACGGATTCAAAGAGGTCAACGACACCCACGGTCACGATGCCGGGGATCGCCTGTTGCGCGAAGTCACGCGTCGCTGGCGGCTTGCCCTGCGGGAGACCGAGCTGATCGCACGCCTGGGCGGCGACGAATTCGCCATTCTGATCGAAGAGGTCGACCCGCGCGAGGTGGTCGATCAGTTGTCCACGGTCTTTGGTCGCCTGGAGGCGGCGATGGCGAAGCCTGTGTGGGTCTCTGCGCACCAGACCGCTGTCATCGGCATGACGATGGGAGTGTCCCGCTATCCGCAGGACGGCTCCGAGCCCGATTTGCTGCTGCGCGCGGCGGATGCGGCCATGTATCAGCTCAAGTTGCGCAAGGCCACGCGAACGTCCTGGTGGCAATTGGGCGTGCAGCCCAGCGCCGCGGAGCCAACCCATACGCAGACGACGGATCCCTATGGCGACAGGGCCAGGGGCATGCTCACCGAGGCCGCAGAACTCTTGGAACGTAGCAATCCGTACTTCATCGAGGCGTTCTATGCCGATCTCGAGGCGGATCCCGGCTCAAGAGCCGTGCTGGCCGGTCTGGATGCGTCGCAGCTGACCCGCCTGAAACAGCACCAAAGCGCTTATCTGGCCATGCTGGTCGATCCCCGGACCTCGCGCCAGGCCTTGATGCAACGCGCGCAGCAGATGGGCAAGGTGCATAGTCTGAGCGGTGTCTCGCCAGCCATGCTGACTGGGGCTTCGATGCGGTATCGCGCCCTTATCGATCGACGCCTGGATCACGCGGAATGGTCTTCTGCACGCCGCCATTCCCTGCTTGCCCTGGTGGAGTCCCGCCTGGGCGACGCTTTGCAGGCCCAGTTCGAGGCATCAGACGCCATCGCCAAGTCGTATCTGGACGTGTTGGCCTTGCCACCCCTGGTTCGGGACGAGCGATGGCATGACGTGCTGCAGGAGCGCCTGAATGCGATGGCCCGATTGCCGGGTATCTCGGGTGTTGCCTGGTATGCCGTGCGGGCCGATGCAACGCTCGGGCTGGAGCGAACGGCCAGCGCGCATCAGTCCGATGCGTTCACCCGGTTCTTCGATGCCCTGGGCGCGCAGGGTGGCGAGGCCGGGCGCAGGCAACCTGACCGTGCAAGCGTCTTGGCATGGAAAACGCGCCGCATTGCACGGGCCGATGCCTGGTTGGTGGACGAGGCCGATGGCTATGCCCGAGCGCTCGACCTTGGCTTGAGCATCCGCTGCAGTGCGGCCATTCCCTTGATGAACTCAGCAGACGAAGTGTGGGCGGTTCTGGTGTTGTATGGAGACTATCCGGGCCAGTTCGTGCCGATGTCGATGCAGCAGTGGATGCTGGGCATGCAGCACCAATGGGGCTCGCTCAGGAACAGCGCGTCGCCGGTTCAGTGAAGGCGAATACCCGAGATTTGCAAGATGTCTTCGGCCGACGCGAGGAAGGCGGTCACCAGTTTGGGATCGAGGTGTTTGCCCGCCTGTTCCGTCAGATAGGCGCAGGCCCTTTCGTGAGGCCATGCCTCCTTGTAGGGGCGCTTGGAGGTGAGCGCATCGTAGACATCGGCCACCGCGAGAATGCGCGCTGCGAGCGGAATCTGCTCGCCCGCCAGACCGTCGGGATAGCCCGATCCGTCGAATCGCTCATGGTGTGAACGTGCGATGTCGGCGGCCAACTGCATGGGTACCGAATCACTGCCGGCCAGCATGGCGTGCCCGATCGTGGTGTGCGTTTTCATGATGTCCCATTCCGCAGGTGTCAAGGGGCGTCTGGCCAGCAGAATGTCGTCAGGGATGGCAACTTTGCCCAAATCGTGCAGGGGCGCTGCGAGTTCGATGATGCTGCAGAAATGATCGTCGCAGCCCAGTTTTCTTGCCAAATAAGCCGAAAATTTCCCGATTCTCTGCAAATGTGCGCCTGTATCCGTATCCCTCTGTTCCGCGACTTTCGCCAGGCGAAACAGGGTTTCCATGTTTTTTGTCTCGAGTTTTCTCGTGACTTCAAGTATTTTCTTTGAGAGATTTTGAGCATGTGAGAGCATCGCCAATTGGAGCTGCCTCATATTCAGCAGGTTGCGGCAGCGCGCTGAGCATTCGCGGTAATCCAGAGGGCGGCTCAAATAATCGTTCGCCCCGGCGTCGAGCGCGGCGTACCGCACATCGATATCGTCAGACGATGTGACGCAGATGATCGGAGGGTCATGCAGATGCTGCAGTGCACGAATCCGGCGGATGAGCGAGATGCCGTCGAGTTCGCGCATGTGATAATCTGTAATGAGAAGATCGACATCGCCGACCGAGGCATGCTGCAATGCATCAAGCGGATTCAAAAACGTCTTGATGTCGGCGCCCGGGCAAACACCCGCCATGATTTCTGCCAGCAAAAGGCAGTTGGCTTGCTGATCATCGACGATCAGGATCTGCGGTGTTTTTTCCCAGTTGGATTCCATCATTCTTCGTGACTACTCTATTCAGATTTCTGCCATGACCACCTTGCGGACCGAACACGACGTTATTGAAAAGATCAAGGAAATCGTTCTTTCGACCTTCGATATGGACCTCTCGGAAGTGCCTTCCGACACGCCTATTGTCGATGCGGGGCTGGATTCGATGGCCATGCTCGACGTCATCATAGGTCTCGAGGACGCTGTTGGACATAAATTTAACGATGTGTCACTTCCCAAGGCGCCGACTTTGCAGGACGTGGCCCAAATGGTGCTGCGCAACGTCGAAAGCGCCTGAAATGACGGATATTGTGGTAACCGGGATTGGGGTTATCTCGCCTATCGGGAATTCCCCGTCGGCGGTTGCCGAAAGTCTGCAGAATCTGCGCTCGGGTATTGGTTTGTTCGAATCGCCCATGCTCGATAAGCGCTTTGCGGTCGGGCGGGTGCCGGAGGACTTCAGCGAGCGCTTCACGCGCATTGAACGACCCTTTCTGGATCGAACCACTCAGCTTGCGATCATCGCGGCGGAAAACGCTTCGAAGGACGCCGGTGTAGAGCATTTTGCAGACTATGGCGAGCGGGCCGGGGTGTTTTACGGCACGGTGAGGGGAGGGGGCGCCACCGAGTGGGAGGCGGCCCGCCAGTTCTACGTCGAGCGCAAACCGAGTGCGCGGCCCTACGTCATCATGAACGTCATGGCCAACGCACCCACGGCGCAGATCTCGATCCGGCAGCGCGTCACGGGTCCAACGGCGAGTCATACCTCGGCCTGTTCATCATCGGGCAATGCCATCGCAGACGCTTGTCGCCATCTTCAGTGCGGCGAACTCGACATCGCCTTGGTCGGCGGGGCGGAGGC
>JAJTBQ010000377.1 GCA_021286835.1 Thiomonas sp. | reverse complement strand
TTGAGATCGCGCAAGACGTCGAGGTGCAGCGAGCTGGTTTCGAGGGTTTCGCGCACACCGTCGCGCAGCCGCTCGAGGTGATTCTCCGAGGCGGCGGCTTCCAGCTCGCGCACCCGCGTTTTCTGGGCAACGAGCTGCCTGGCCACTTTCACGTCGCCTGACAGGAAGACGCTGAGCGCCAGTTGCAGACTCTCCTGGATGAGGCGGACAAAGGCCGCGATTTCTTCCTGCCCCATGGCGGAAAACTGCAACTGGCGGCGGATTTTTTTCTGGGTCAGCTCCATGAGGTTCTTGTCGATGATGTCGCCGATGTGTTCGAGGTTGACCGACAGCGTCATGATCTCCATGGCGCGGCGGCTTTCGACGTCGTCGAGCGACTCCTGGGTGATGCGCACAAGATGGAGCTTGATGGCTTCGTGCAGGCTGTCCACGGCATCGTCGAGCTGGGCCACCGCGTCGGCCAGCTTGCGGTCGCCCGCCAGCAGCGCCTGGGTGCCCTGGCGCAGCATGGTCTCGACGATGTCGCCCATGTGCAGGGTCTCGCGGGCAGCGTTGGCCAGCGCCACGGAGGGCATCTGCACCAGGCTGTCGTCGAGATAGAGCGGAGTGCCCACGTCGTCCTGCGGCTTGGACTCGGGCAGCAGGCGTTCCAGGAGTCTGGCCATCCAGGGCAGGGGCAGGATGAACAGCAGGGCGAGGGCGACATTGAAGCCGGTATGGAAATCGGCCACCATGCGCACCGGATTGGGCTCCAGCGTCAGCATCGTCTTACCGATCAGGTGCACGAAGGGCAGCACCAGCACGCAACCCACGACCCGGTTGATCAGATTGGCGACGGGCACGCGGCGCTTGGCCAGATTGCCGCCGTCACCCACCTCCAGCAGCGGATTGAGGGCGCTACCCAGATTGGCCCCCAGCACCAAGGCTAGCGCGGCCGTGGGGGTGACGAAGCCCGAATACGCCAGCGACATGGTCAGCAGCACCGTGGCCACACTGGAGTGCGCGGCCCAGGTGAGCACGGCGCCGAGCAGCAA
Source organism: Thiomonas sp. (assembly GCA_021286835.1). Lineage (GTDB taxonomy): Bacteria > Pseudomonadota > Gammaproteobacteria > Burkholderiales > Burkholderiaceae_C > Thiomonas. The sequence continues at coordinate 876 of JAJTBQ010000377.1, read as the reverse complement.
GGTGAGCAGAGGCTGATCGGTCAGCGCCTGCAGCATCTGGCCGACCAGGGGGGCATGCTCCGCGGGGGCCAGGTCGGTGAGCAGCAGATGCAGCGACAGCAGCATCAGCCCGAGGCCGATGGCCACACGGCCCAGATCGCGGGTCACGGTGCGGCCACCGCGCTTGAACGCGACCAGCCCGGTGAAGAGCAGGGCGGGCGCGACCGCCGAGGTGTCGAACGACAGCAACTGCACGATCAGCGTGGTGCCGATGTTCGCACCCAGCATCACCGCCATCGCCGGAACCAGGTCGATCATGCCCGCCGCGGCGAAGGACGACAGCATCAGCCCGGTAGCCGTGCTGCTTTGCAGGAGTGCGGTCACGCCAACGCCGGCTGCGAGCGCGTGCAGCCGGGTCTTCAGCAGGCGGCCCAGCCAGGCTTTCAACCTGGGGCCGAAAGCGCGCAGGATGCCGCTTTGCACCATGTGCAAACCCCAAAGCAGCAGCGAGACGCCGCCGATCAGGTCGAGCAGAATGGAAATCGCCATGGGTTCGTGAGCACGGGGCCGTGCGGCATGGGTCAAACCGGCAAACATACGCCCATGCCGCTGCCGAGTGTGCGTGGCCGCGCGCCGGACGTTCCAGGTGTGTCCCGGATTGCGCCGTCGGCGCCGTTGTGAAATACTGTTTATAAATACAGTCTTCGAGCGTGCCCCATCGGCACGAGCTGCCATGACGCTGCGTTGCCTGCTGGTCGATTTCAACTCCTACTTCGCCTCGGTGGAGCAGCAGCTCTGCCCTGAGCTGCGCGGGCGGCCCGTGGGCGTGGTGCCCATGATGGCCGACACCACCTGCTGCATCGCCGCCAGCTACGAGGCCAAGGCCTTCGGCGTGAA
>JAJTBQ010000038.1 GCA_021286835.1 Thiomonas sp. | reverse complement strand
CCTGCATTTCCACCACGTCGAGCCGCGCGCCGAGCGTGGAATACACGGTGCCCATCTCCAGCCCGATGATGCCGCCGCCGACGATGAGCATGGTCTTCGGCGCGTGGTCGAGCAAAAGCGCGCCCGTGGAATCGACGATGCGCGGATCGTCGGGCAGGAAAGGCAGACGCACGGCCTGCGAGCCTGCGGCCACGATGGCACGTTTGAACTGCACCGTCTGCGTGACGTCGGTCTTGTTCTGGCCTTCGCCCTCGGTCAGTTCCACCTGCACATGATGCGCATCGACAAAAACGCCGTAGCCGCGCACCACCGTCACTTTGCGCATCTTGGCCATGGCCGCAAGGCCACCGGTGAGCTTGCCCACCACCTTGCCCTTGTGCGCGGCAAGCTTGGCCCGATCGACCTTGGGCGGTTCGAACGTCACGCCAAGGTCGGCGAAATGCGCGGCCTCGTCGATGACCGAGGCCACGTGCAGCAGCGCCTTGCTGGGGATGCAGCCCACGTTGAGACAGACACCGCCCAGCGTGGCGTAGCGCTCGACCAGCACCACGCTCAAACCGAGATCGGCGGCGCGGAACGCGGCGGAATAGCCCCCGGGACCGGCGCCGAGCACGAGCACATCGCAGGTCAGGTCGACCTTGCCGCCGTAGTCGACTGCAGCCTCTGGGAGCGGCGGCGCTTCGGATCTTGCTGCGGGCGCCGTGGAAGCCGAGGCCGTCACCGCTTGCGTGGACGATACCGCCGCCGCGGGCTGCCCGGCGGCGCCTGCAGCCTGCGCTTCAAGCTCCAGCAAAACCACCCCCTCGTTCACCTTGTCGCCCAGCTTCACACGCAGCGCCTTCACCTTGCCCGCCGCGCTGCTCGGAATCTCCATGCTCGCCTTGTCACTCTCCACCGTGACCAGCGACTGATCCACCGCAATCGTGTCTCCGGCCTTCACCAGAACCTCGATCACTTCCACATCCTTGAAGTCCCCAATGTCGGGAACCTTGACTTCGATGATGGCCATATCGCGCTCCCGGTCAGATCAGCACACGCCGTAAGTCGGCGAGCAGCTCGCCGAGCACGGTGGTGAAGCGCGCGGCCATCGCCCCGTCGATGACGCGATGGTCGTACGACAGGGACAGCGGCAGCATCAGCCTGGGCTGAAACGCCGTGCCATCCCAGACCGGTTTGATCTGCGACTTGGACAAGCCGAGAATGGCCACTTCCGGCGCATTGATGATGGGCGTGAACGCCGTGCCGCCCACACCGCCCAGGCTTGAGATGGTGAAGGTCGCGCCCTGCATGTCCGAAGGCTTGAGCTTGCCTTCCCGCGCCGTCGCGGCCAGCTCGCCCATCTCCTTGGCGATTTGCGCCAGACCCTTCTTGTCCACGTCCTTGAGCACCGGCACGACCAGGCCTTGCGGTGTATCGGCCGCGAAACCAAGGTGGATGTAGTCCTTCAGGATGAGGTTCTCGCCGCTGTCGTCCAGCGAACTGTTGAATGCCGGCATGGCCTTGAGCGCCGTCACGCAGGCCTTCATCACAAAGGCAAGCATGGTGAGTTTCACGCCCTGCTTGGCCATGCGCTCGTTGCTGCTCTTGCGGAAGTCCTCAAGCTCGGTGATGTCGGCCTCGTCGAACTGGGTGACATGCGGAATCATGGCCCAGTTGCGCGCCAGGTTGGGGCCGGAGAGTTTCTTGATGCGCGAGAGCGGCTCGGTGCGGACCGAGCCGAACTTGGCGAAGTCCACTCTGGGCCAGGGCAGCAGATTGAGCCCCCCCAGTGCGCCGCCGCCCTTGCCCGCCGCGCCAACTGCGGCCACACCCGCCGTCGCCGCGGCCTGGGTGACCGTCTGACCGGCCATCACAGCCTTGACGAAGGCCTGCACATCCTCGGCGGTGATGCGCCCTTTCGTGCCGTTGCCCTTCACCTCGGCCAGCGGCACACCCAACTCGCGCGCCAACTTGCGCACGCTGGGTGAGGCGTGCGGCAACTGCGCGGCGGAGGCCGCGGGAGCCGGTGTCGGCAAAAACGCCGTCGGTGGCGTGTGCTGACGCGGTTCGGACGCGAACCCGACGCCCGCCGCTGCAGGCGGCACGGCAGCCACCGAGTCCGCAGGAGCTGGGGGCTCAGCCGGTGCCGGTGCCGCCGCTGCGGGCTGCTCGGCAGCGCCTGCCGCCTGCGCTTCAAGCTCCAGCAAAACCACCCCCTCGTTCACCTTGTCGCCCAGCTTCACACGCAGCGCCTTCACCTTGCCCGCCGCGCTGCTCGGAATCTCCATGCTCGCCTTGTCACTCTCCACCGTGACCAGCGACTGATCCACCGCAATCGTGTCTCCGGCCTTCACCAGAACCTCGATCACTTCCACATCCTTGAAGTCCCCAATGTCGGGAACCTTGACTTCGACGACGGCCATCTTGCGTGTCTCCTGTTGTGTATGCGTGCGGCTGTCGTTCAGGCGTAGAGCGAGAACATTTTTTCCGTGTCGATGCCGTACTTGGCAATGGCCTCGGCGAGCTTGGCCGCCGGCAGCGTGCCCTCATCGACCAGACCTCGCAGGGCGGCCAGCACGATGTAGTGGCGATCTACCTCGAAGTGACGGCGCAGTTCGGTGCGAGTATCCGAGCGGCCGAAGCCGTCGGTGCCGAGCACGCGATAACTCCGCCCCTTGGGCAGGAAGGGACGGATCTGCTCGGCGAACAGACGCACATAGTCGGTGCTGGCCACGACGGGGCCGGCATGCTTGTCCAGCTGCTGCGTCACAAAAGGCACGCGGGGCGCCTCGCCGGGGTGCAGCAGGTTCCAGCGTTCCGCCGCCTTGCCGTCACGGGCCAGTTCATTGAAGCTGGGGCAGCTCCATACGTCTGCGGCCACGCCCCAATCCTGCTCCAACAAGTCCTGCGCGGCCAGACTCTCGCGCAGGATGGAGCCGGAACCGAGCAACTGCACGCGCTGCTTGACCCGGGCCTTGCCCGGCTTGCACAGATACATGCCCTTGAGGATCTGTTCCTCGGTGCCCTTCTGCAGCCCGGGCTGGGCGTAGTTCTCGTTGAGCAGGGTGAGGTAGTAGAAGACGTCTTCCTGGTTTTCGACCATGCGCTTCATGCCGGCGTGCAGAATCACGGCCACCTCGTGGGCGAAGGTCGGGTCATAGCTGATGCAGTTGGGCACATTGGCCGCCATGATTTGGCTGTGGCCGTCTTCGTGCTGCAGACCTTCTCCATTCAGCGTGGTGCGTCCCGATGTGCCGCCCAGCAGGAAGCCGCGTGCGAGCATGTCGCCGGCCGCCCAGATGAGGTCGCCGATGCGCTGGAAGCCGAACATCGAATAGAAGATGTAGAAGGGAATGGTGATGCGGTTGCTGTGCGAGTAGCTGGTGGCCGAGGCGATCCAGGAGCACATGCCGCCGGCTTCGTTGATGCCTTCCTGCAGGATCTGTCCCTGCTTGTCCTCGCGGTAGTACATCACTTCGCCGCGGTCGACCGGCGTGTACTTCTGCCCTTCCGGGGCGTAGATGCCGATCTGGCGGTACAGGCCCTCCATGCCGAACGTGCGGGTCTCATCCACCAGGATGGGCACCACGCGTGGGCCGAGCGTCTTGTCGCGCAGCAACTGGTTGAGACAGCGCACATAGGCCTGAGTGGTGGAAATCTCGCGACCTTCGGCCGTGGCCTCGAGCATGGGCTGGAAGATCTCCTTCAGATCGGGCACCGGCAGGTGCTCGTCGGCCTTTTCGCGGCGCTGCGGCAGCGGGCCGCCCAGCGCCTTGCGCCGATCCATCAGATAGGTCATCTCGGGCGTATCGTCCGCCGGCTTGAAGAAGGGAAGCCTGGGCAGATCGCCGTCGGAGACGGGAATGTTGAATCGATCGCGGAACTCTCGAATGTCCTCGTCGGTGAGTTTTTTCACCTGGTGGGCCACGTTGCGCGCTTCGGCTGCGCGGCCCATGCCGTAGCCCTTGATGGTCTTGACCAGCAGCACGGTGGGCTGGCCCTCGTGGTGGGCCGCGGCATGGAAGGCCGCGTAGACCTTCTGCGGATCGTGGCCGCCGCGGTTCAGGCGCCAGATATCCTCGTCGCTCATGTGTTCGACCATCTTCAGCAGCCGGGGGTCGCGTCCGAAGAAGTGTTTGCGCACGAAGGCGCCGTCATTGGCCTTCATGGCCTGGTAGTCGCCGTCGAGCACGTCCATCATGACCTGGCGCAGGATGCCGTCCTTGTCGCGAGCCAGCAGCGGATCCCAATACGAACCCCAGATCAGCTTGAGGACATTCCAGCCCGAACCGCGGAACTCGGCTTCGAGCTCCTGGATGATCTTGCCGTTGCCGCGCACCGGACCGTCGAGGCGCTGCAGATTGCAGTTGACGACGAAGATCAGGTTGTCCAGCTTTTCGCGCGCCGCCAGACCGATGGCGCCCAGCGACTCGGGTTCGTCCATCTCACCGTCGCCGCAGAACACCCAGACTTTCCGCTTGGAGGTGTCCGCAATGCCACGTGCATGCAGATATTTCAGGTAGCGCGCCTGGTAGATCGCCATGATCGGCCCCAGGCCCATGCTCACCGTGGAGAACTGCCAGAAATCGGGCATCAGCTTGGGGTGGGGATAGCTCGACAGTCCCTTGCCCCCGACCTCCTGGCGGAAATGCGAGAGCTGATCCTCGGTCAAACGGCCTTCCATATAAGCACGGGCGTAGATGCCGGGCGCGCTGTGGCCCTGGAAGTAGATCAGGTCACCGCCGTGCTCGGCCGTGGGCGCATGCCAGAAGTGATTGAAGCCGGTGCCATACATGGTGGCCAGCGAGGCAAACGACGCCATGTGCCCGCCCAGATCGCCCCCGTCCGCCGGATGCAGGCGGTTGGCGCGCACCACCATCGCCATCGCATTCCAGCGCATATAGGCGCGCAGGCGCTCCTCGATCTCGACGTTGCCCGGGCTGCGCACCTCATCGTCGGTGGCGATGGTGTTGACGTAGGCCGTATTCGCGGAGAACGGCACATCGACCCCGTTCTGCCGCGCCTCGGTGATCAGCGACTCAAGGACGAAATGGGCCCGCCCGGGACCTTCGGCGGCGATCAGCGCATCGAGCGCATCCAGCCACTCGCGGGTTTCCTGCGGATCGGCATCTCCCGACGCGGCGGACAATGAACTGAGGTGCAGTTCGGGCAAGGCAGCCATGGTGTTCTCCTCTTAAGTTTTCCAGAGTATCGCAAACAAATTTTCAAATCACAATAATCAATTCCGTAATATGAAATTAACAGCCGTCTTTTTTGCGGCTTTTCAACCTCTCCTGGCAGGCTCGCGCACGAAGCTGCGCCAGCGCAATTTCCGACCTGGCGAGCCAAGCGATGCGCCTGCCTCGGTAGCCGAAAGCGCGGGCGCCCTAGACTGTGACCGTGGATCATCCCAAGCCCCTCACCGCCCTGCGTCGCCGCAGTTGGACCCAGCGTCTGGGTCTGCTGCGCGCGCGCGCCTTGCTGCGGCGCATGCAGTCCGACCGCGTGCTGCTGGTCCTGCCCTTGGTCGTGTTCATTCTGTTTCTGGCGGCCATGGCCGCGTTGGTGAGTTACTCCCAGCAAGCCGACCTGCAACGCGACAAAGACAATCTCCAGCGCGACAGCGAGTGGGCGCAGCAACGCATCAGTCTCGACCTCACGCTCGCCCAGGACCAGGTGCAGGCCATCGCCAACAACCTTTCCCTGCATGACGACCGTCCCGGCCCCTTCGATGTCCAGGCGCTGCGTCTGCTGCGGCGCTATCCGCAGATCTTTCTCGTCTACTACGCGCATACCGACGGCACCGTGGTGTTCAAGAAGGGCAATCCCAATCTCGCCACCGAGCAGATTACCGCCCTGGCGGGCAAGACGCTCAAGCGCGCCAACAGCCTGCAACTGGTGCAGCAGGCTCTGATCAGCCAGCGCACCGCCTATTCGACGCCCTTCAAGAGCGCGGACAACGGCTGGCTGCTGGAAACGGCCACGCCCGTCATGCGCAACGACCAACTCGCCGGCGTCGTGGGGCTGGTGTACTCCGTCGATGGCATCTTGCGCAACTCGGTTCCGGAAGACCTCAACGCCAGCTATGCCGTTTCGCTGCTCGGCCCCGACAACCAGTTGCTCGACAGTGCCTCGAGCCAACCCATACGCGACAAGGCGCTTCAATACCGTGCCCCTCTCCCCCCGTTCGAGCCCGGCCTGGTGCTGCAGGTCAGCAGCTATCGAAGCAGCCCGAGCTGGACCACCAAGGGCCTGTACTGGAGCGTGTTCCTGCTGTCGGCGCTCACGCTGTGGACCCTGCTGACGAGCTGGAACCAGCTGCGCCAGCGCCTCAGCGCCCAGGAGGCGCTCACCCGCGAAACGGCCTTCCGCCGCGCCATCGAAAATTCGCTCTCCACGGGCATGCAGGCCGTGGACATGCAAGGTCGCATTCAGTATGTGAATCTGTCGTTCTGCCGCATGACCGGCTTCGAGGACAGCGATCTGATCGGCAGCCAGCCGCCCTACCCGTACTGGCCTGCGCATCAGGGCGCCGAAATGGCCCTGGCCATCCAGCAAAGCCTCGACGGCCTGGCACCGCCCTCGGGATTCGCGCTCAAGATCCGCCGCAAGAACGGCAGCGAGTTCGACGCGCGGGTCTACGTCTCGCCGCTGATCGACGTGCGCGAGAAGCAGACCGGCTGGATCATGTCGGTCACCGACATCACCGAGCCCACCCGCATCCGCCAGGAGCTGGCCGCGTCGCACGAGCGCTTCGTGGCCGTGCTCGAAGGGCTGGACGCGGCCGTCTCCGTGATTTCGCTGGGTACCGAAGAGCCCCTGTTCGCCAACAAGCTCTACCGCCAGTGGTTCGGCGCCTCGGTCCACGGCCACCTGATGCTCAACGGCGGACAGATGACCTCGGTCGCCGGCGACGATCATGTCGACACGGTCGACTCCTTTGCCGGATTGCCCGCCGATGAAATCCTCGACGGGCACGCGAATGCTCACGAAACCCACGTCGAAGCACTCGACCGCTGGTTCGACGTGCGCCAGCGCTATATGCAATGGGTGGACGGCCGGGTGGCGCAGCTTCTGATCGCCACCGACATCACCCCGCGCAAACGCGCCGAAGAGACTGCACGCAAGCAAGAGGAGAAGGCCCAGATCACCAGCCGCCTCATCACCATGGGCGAAATGGCCTCGTCGCTGGCGCACGAACTCAACCAACCACTCACCGCCATCAGCAACTACACCTCGGGCATGATCGCCCGCGTCAAGACGCACGGCATGGCACAGCACGAACTGGTGGATGCGCTGGAAAAGACGGGAAGACAGGCGCAGCGCGCTGCCGGGGTCATCAAGCGGGTGCGCGATTTCGTGAAGAAAAGCGAGCCCGCGCGCGTGTCCTGCCGCGTGCAGGACATCGTGCGCAATACCCTGGAGCTGGCCGACATCGAACTCACCCGGCGCAACGTGAGGCTGCTCAACTTCGTGGCGCCGGGCATCCCGACGTTGTATGCCGATCCGATTCTGATCGAGCAAGTCCTGCTCAACCTGCTGCGCAATGCCGCAGAGTCGGTGGACAAGGCCGGACGGCAGGGCAATCTGCGCAGCATCGAACTCAAGATCAAGTCGGATGCGGAGCGGGTGACCTTCACCGTGAAAGATCACGGCACCGGCATCGATGAAGCCGTGATGGAGCGGCTGTTCGAAGCCTTCTACACCACCAAGGCCGAAGGCCTGGGCATCGGCCTGAACATCTGCCGCTCGATCATCGAGTATCACCAGGGGCGTCTCTGGGCCGAGAATTACTACAATCAGGGCGCGGTTGCGGGGTGCCTCTTCAGCTTCACCCTGCCGCTCGGAGCGCCCAGAGAGCGGCCTCGGCCGCCCGCCCCTTCCGGCGATTCGGCGCCTCCAGACTTCCTTCCGTCACGCTTCTGACGTTCTGCTTCCCACACCTCTCGATCGCTCATGAAAACCGCCAACAAAGGTACCGTCTATGTCGTGGATGACGACGAAGCCGTACGCGATTCGCTGCAGTGGCTGCTCGAAGGCAACGACTACCGCGTGCGCTGCTTCGAGTCCGCCGAGAGCTTTCTCGCCCGTTTCGATCCACGCGAGGTTGCCTGCCTCATCGTCGATGTGCGCATGCCCGGCATGAACGGCCTCGAACTGCAGGATGAATTACTGCGCCGCGGGTGCAGCATGCCTTTGGTGTTCATCACCGGTCACGGCGATGTGCCGATGGCGGTGGACACCATGAAGAAGGGCGCGATCGACTTCATCGAAAAGCCGTTCAACGAAGTGGTGCTTCGCGACCTGGTCGATCGCATGCTGCAGAAGGCGCGTCTGAGTGCCGATCAGCAGCAGGCCGAAGCCAGCCGCGGCGCGCTGCTGGGACGGCTCACCGCGCGTGAATCGCAGGTGCTCGAGCGCATCGTTGCGGGCCGGCTGAACAAGCAGATCGCCGACGATCTCAACATCAGCATCAAGACGGTCGAGGCGCACCGCGCCAACATCATGGAAAAGCTCAACGTCAGCACCGTGGCCGATCTGCTCAAGATTGCACTCGGCGCCCCCAAGTAAATCCGGGCATCGCCCCCACATCCAGCCCGCGTCCAGGGACTGAAGAGATCCTGGGTCGATCCGGGGTCTGTGTGCGCGGGCCTTGACCCCTTCCAGAAGTCCATTCCCATGACAGCCCAACGCATCGACGGCCTTGCCCTCTCCGCCCAGATCCGCCAACAGGTCGCCCAGCGCGCCCAGGCCTGTACCGCCGCCGGACATCCGCCCGGTCTCGCCGTCATTCTGGTCGGCGACAACCCGGCCAGCCAGGTCTATGTGCGCAACAAGATCAAGGCCTGCGAGCAGACCGGCATCCGCTCGGTGCTCGAGCAATATGACGCAGACCTGGAGGAAGCCGCCCTGCTGCAGCGCATCGCGGCGCTCAACGCCGATCCGGCGATCCACGGCATCCTGGTCCAACTGCCGCTGCCACGGCACATCGACGCGCACAAGGTGATCGAGGCCATTGCCCCCACCAAGGACGTCGACGGCTTTCATGTGGCCAGCGCGGGTGCGTTGATGGTGGGGCAGCCGGGCTTCAAGCCCTGTACGCCCTACGGCTGCATGAAGATGCTCGAATCCATCGGTCTGCGCGATTTGCGCGGCAAATCGGCCGTGGTGGTCGGACGCTCGAACATCGTCGGCAAACCCATGGCGCTGATGCTGCTGGCGGCCAATGCCACCGTCACCATCGCGCACAGCGGCACCAGCGACCTGGGCGCCGTCTGCCGCCAGGCCGACATCGTGGTCGCCGCCGTGGGACGCGAGAACCTGATCACGGCCGAGATGGTCAAACCCGGCGCCGTGGTGATCGACGTGGGCATGAACCGCAACGCCGCGGGCAAGCTCTGCGGCGATGTGGATTTCGAGGGTGTGAGCGAAGTCGCCGGCTGGATCACTCCGGTGCCCGGCGGCGTGGGGCCCATGACCATTGCAATGCTGCTGGTCAATACCCTGGAGTCGTGCGAGCGGGCCCACGCCCGCCCATAATCCTTCCATTGCACCCAACCGGCCCGAGGGCCGACCTACGCCATGACGCTTGCTCTGCCCACCGACAACCCGCTGTGCGACTTCAACGCGCTTCCCGACTACGCCGCGGTCAAACCCGAGCACATCGAGCCTGCGCTCGACGCGCTGATCCGGGCGGCCGAGCAGGCTCTGGAGCAGGTCACCGCCGAGGCCACGCCCCCGACTTGGTCGGCCGTGGTCGAACCGCTGGAACGCGCCACCGAACATCTGGGACGTGCCTGGGGCGTGGTCGGACACCTCAACGCCGTGGCCGACACCCCCGCCCTGCGGTCGGCCTACAACGCCATGCTGCCCCGAGTCACCGAGTTCTGGACCCGCCTGGGCCAGAACGAAGGCCTGCTGCGTCAATACCAGGCCCTGCACGACAGCGCCGGGTTCTCCGGTCTGAGCGCCACACGCCAACGCATCATCGACCATGCCCTGCGCGATTTCCGCCTCAGCGGTGCGCTGCTCGAAGGCCCTGCGCGCAGCCGCTATGCCGAGATCCAGGAGCGCCTGGCCGCGCTCAGCCAGACTTTCTCCGAACATGTGCTTGATGCCACCGCGGCGCATGTGGAGTACGTCGGCGAAGAGGAGACCGCGAGCATTCCCGCCGATGCTCTGCAGACCGCGCGCGAAGCCGCCGAGCGCGACGGCAAGCCCGGCTACAAGTTCACCCTGCACTATCCGTCGTACATGCCGGTGTTGCAGCACGGCGAGCACCGGCCACTGCGCGAGCGGCTGTACCGCGCCTATGTCACCCGCGCCAGCGAGCTGGGCGATCCGCAGTACGACAACTCGGCCGTGATGGCCGAAATCCTCGCCCTGCGCGACGAAGAGGCTCGCCTGCTCGGTTATGCCAACTATGCCGAGGTCTCGCTGGTGCCCAAAATGGCCGACACCCCCGAGCAGGTCATGCACTTCCTGCGCGACCTCGCCAGCCGCGCCCGCCCGTTCGCCCAGAGCGATCTCGACACCCTGCGTGCCTTCGCCAAGGACAAGTTGGGCATGGCCCAACTCGAAGCCTGGGACATCGCCTGGGCGTCCGAAAAACTGCGCCAATCGCATTACGCCCTGTCCGAGCAGGAGGTGCGCCAGTACTTCACGCTGCCGACTGTCATTGCCGGACTCTTCCGGGTGATCGAGACGCTGTTCGGCGTGAAACTGCGCAAGGTGAAGGGGGACATCCATGCCTGGCACGCCGATGTCGAGCTGTACGAAATCGAGAGCGCCGGCGGTCAGAGCATGGGCCTGTTCTATCTCGACCTGTATGTCCGTGACGGCAAGCGCTCGGGCGCCTGGATGGATCATGTCCGCTCACGCTGGCTGCGTTGCGACGGCACGCTGCAGACGCCAGTCGCCACCCTGACCTGCAACTTCCCCTCGCCCGTGGGTGGCAAGCCCGCCCTGCTCAGCCACGATGACGTGCAGACCCTGTTCCACGAGTTCGGACACGGCCTGCACCACATGCTGACCCAGGTCGACGACATCGCCGTATCGGGCATCTCGGGCGTGGAATGGGATGCCGTGGAACTGCCCAGTCAGCTCATGGAGAACTTCTGCTGGGAATGGGAGGTGCTGCGTTTTCTCACCCGCCACGTCGATTCCGGCGAGCCGATGCCGCGCGCGCTGTTCGACAAAATGCTGGCGGCGAAGAACTTCCAGTCGGGCATGCAGACGCTGCGCCAGGTCGAGTTTTCGCTGCTCGACATGCGCCTGCATCACGATCTGCCCACCTTCACTCCGGCCGGCATTGAGGCCCTGGTGGAAGAAAACCGCCGCGAGGTAGCGGTCCTGCAGCCGCCCGCGTTCAACCGTTTCGTCTGCAGCTTCTCCCACATCTTCGCCGGCGGCTATGCGGCCGGGTACTACAGCTACAAATGGGCTGAAGTGCTCTCGGCAGATGCCTATGAGCGCTTCGAAGAGGAGGGTCCACTCAGTCCCGCGGTGGGCAAGAGCTACCACCAGGCCATTCTCTCGGTCGGCGGCAGCCGCGACGCGATCGATTCGTTCAAGGCTTTCCGTGGCCGCGAGCCGCGCATCGACGCTCTGCTCCGCCATGGGGGCATGACGGCACAAGCCGCTTGAGCCGCAATCGGCAGTCTGTGGCGAAAACACCTCGCCGCGTCCCCGGCGAGGTACAGTCGTGGCACACTTGCAGCTTGCGCTTTCACAAGCTGTCCAGAGTGATGAAACCTACTTTACGCAGTGCCTCCATGCTTCTCGCCACGCTCACGCTGAGCCTGGCGGCCGGTACACCGGCCTGGGCCATTTACAAGATCGTCGGCCCTGATGGCTCCATCACCTTCAGTGACGTTCCACCCAGCAATGGGCAGGGCAAGGCGGTGCAGTCGCTATCCGCCCAGGGAGGCCCCGCACCGAGTCCGATCGATCGATTGCCCACGGGCTTGCGCGAAACGGCGCGAAAGTATCCGGTCACGCTCTATACCGCCCCGCAGTGCGGTGCCTGCGATGCCGCGCGCGACTATCTGCAGCAACGCGGCATCCCCTTCTCGGAAAAGACCATCACGACCAACGCCGACATCCAGGCCTACAAGGCCCTGTCGGGCGGCAGCGACAAGCTCCCGCTGGTCACCATCGGCAGCACGAAACTCGCCGTGGGATTCAGTTCGAGCAACTGGGACGTCGCGCTCGACGCCGCGGGCTATCCCAAAAAAAGCGAGCTGCCGCGCGGTTATGTGCGCCCTCAACCCGCCGCGCTCGTACCGCCCCCTGCGCCGCAGGAGCCCGCCGGCAAGGCGGCAACCGTTCCTGCAGCGCCGTCTGTCCTGCCTCCGCCGAACCCGAACGCACCCAAGGGATTTCAGTTCTGAGTGCCCCGTGGGCCGGGCTTCAAGCCGCTTGACGACGAGCAGCCGACAGATTCAGACAAAATCGCGGCGCTGCACGCCTTCCGCCGTGCCGACCAACGCCACATTGGCGCCACGCAACGCAAACAGTCCCACCGTCACCACGCCGGGAATCTGGTTGATCCGGGTTTCAAACTCGCGCGGCTGCGCGATCTGCAAGCCGTGAACGTCCAGAATCAGATTGCCGTTGTCGGTGATGTAGCCGGATCGCTCGCGCGGGTCGCCCCCCATGGCGCGCAGTCGGCGTGCGACCAGTTCACGGGCCATCGGCACGACCTCGACCGGCAAGGGAAATTTGCCCAGCACCGAGACCAGCTTGCTCTGATCCACGATGCAGATGAAGCGCTCTGCAGCCTCGGCGATGATCTTCTCCCGGGTCAATGCACCGCCGCCGCCCTTGATCATCGCGCCTGAGGCGTCGATCTCGTCGGCACCATCGACATAGATCGAGAGTTGCGCGACCTCGTTGAGGTCGTACACCGTGATGCCATGCGCGCGCATGCGCTCGGTCGAGCGCTCGGAACTCGACACGGCGCCCTTGATCCGGTCCTTGATCCCTGCCAACGCGTCGATGAAGAAGTTCACCGTCGAGCCTGTGCCGACACCGATGATTTCGCCGTGCGGCACATGAGTGAGCGCGGCCGCGGCGACCTGCTGTTTGAGTTCGTCTTGCGTCATGTCGGGTCTTCACGAAAAATGTCAGTCTTCATTATCGCTGC
>JAJTBQ010000376.1 GCA_021286835.1 Thiomonas sp. | reverse complement strand
ATGCGCGGGGCAGGGCGCTCTATTTCTCCCGCGCGCCGATTCCCTGGCAGCGCGAAGCCTATGCCTCGGGCGCGGGACCCAGCGGCAGTGGTTGGACACTGCAATCGTCGCCACCGCCGCACCCGGTCTTGCGCCACATCGGTCTGTACGCCTATCGTCACCATTTTCTGCGCGACTATGCCGCGATGGCAGCGGCACCGCTGGAACAGGCCGAAGCCCTGGAGCAGTTGCGCGTGCTTTGGCACGGTCACGCCATTGCGGTGCATGTGACCCGGGACGCGCCAGGTCCGGGCGTCGACACTCCGGCCGATCTGCAGCGCGTGCGAGACGTTTGGCCGGTTTGAGTCCGGGCTGCCAGTCAGCGCCGCAGCAGATCGGTCTGCTATTCTGAAATGTGCGTTTTTACGATTGAGAGACCTTCATGCGATTGATTCTTTTGGGTGCGCCAGGTGCAGGCAAAGGCACGCAGGCCGCCTTCATTACCGAGCGCTTCGGCATTCCCCAGATTTCCACCGGAGACATGCTGCGCGCCGCAGTGAAGGCGGGCACGCCCCTAGGCCAGCAGGCGCAGAAAATCATGGAGGCTGGCGGCCTCGTGCCCGACGAGATCATGCTGGGCGTGGTGCGTGAGCGACTGTCCGCGCCCGACTGCGCGAAGGGCTTTCTGCTCGACGGCTTTCCGCGCACCATCGCCCAGGCCGAGGGGCTGGACAAGGCGGGCATCGGCATCGACGTGGTGCTCGAGTTCGACGTGCCGGATGCCGACATCATTCAACGTCTGAGCGGCCGGCGGGTGCACCCGGCTTCGGGCCGGACCTATCACCTGGCCTTCAACCCGCCCAAGACCCCCGGCATCGACGACCTCACCGGCGAACCCCTGGTGCAGCGCGCCGACGATCAAGAGGACACGGTGCGCAAACGCCTGGAGGTCTATCACGCCCAGACGCTGCCGCTGGTGAAGTTCTACGCTGAACGCATGGCGCAGCCCGGCGCGCCGCGTCTGGTCACGATTTCCGGTGTCGGCCCCGTCGCCGAAGTGCAGCAACGCATCTTCGTGGCCTTGCAGGCCTGAGCGCACGGGAGCGAGCATGCAACTCTCCGGTCATAGCGCGATCATCAGCGGCGGCGCATCGGGATTGGGCCGCGCCACCGCCGCCCTGCTTGTGTCGCGCGGCATGCAGGTGCTCATCGCCGATCTGCAGGAAGAAGCTGGTCGTGCGGCCGCGGCGGAGATCGGTTGCCAGTTCATGCCTTGTGACGTGACCCGGGCCAGCGACGTCGAAGCCGCGGTGCAGGCGGCGGGCGCGCTGGGTCCGCTGCGGGTGGCGGTGAGTTGCGCCGGCATTGCGCCCGCCGCCCGGACGCTGGGCAAGCACGGCCCCCATGCCCTGGAACTGTTCGAGCGGGTGATCAACATCAATCTGGTCGGCAGCTTCAACCTGGCCCGTCTTGCCGCCGCGGCGATGGCGCAGCAGACCCCGCTGGAAGATGGCGAACGCGGCGTGATCGTCAACACCTCGTCGGTGGCGGCGTTCGACGGGCAGATCGGCCAGGTGGCCTATGCCGCGTCCAAGGCTGGCATTGCCGGCATGACCCTGCCGCTGGCGCGCGATCTGTCTCGCGACGGCATCCGCGTCATGACCATCGCGCCGGGCATCTTCGAGACGCCGATGCTCATGGGCATGCCCGCCGAGGTGCAGTCGGCGCTGGGTCAGATGGTGCCGTTTCCGCAGCGGCTGGGTCGTCCCGAGGAGTATGCGGCCCTGGTCGAATCCATCCTCACCAATCGCATGCTCAATGGCGAAGTCATCCGGCTCGACGGCGCCATCCGCATGCAGCCCAAGTAGTCTTTCCCGCTCCAGGCCCTCCCAGGTCCAACATTCGCGGCCGCACGCCCGCGATGACCGATCCATGCAGCAACGCATTCCGCCCGGC
>JAJTBQ010000375.1 GCA_021286835.1 Thiomonas sp. | reverse complement strand
AGGGGAAGGCCGAGGTAGATGGCCACGCCCACCACCACCGGAATGGTCAGGCCGATGCTGGCCAGCGCCGAACCGAGGGCCAGGTTCAGACTGGTCTGCAGCCGGTTGGCCAGGGCCGCACGCACCGCCGCCACCGTCTCGGGCGCCAGCACCAGCATGGCAATGATCAGGCCGATCACGGCATGCGGCAGACCGGCGCCGAGCACCTTGGCCTCGATCGAAGGCGAGAGCGTCTTGGCCAGGCCGACGACGGCCACCAGCGCCAGCAACAGGCCGAGCAGACTGATCCAGGCATCGCGGCGGCTCGGGAGATGGCTGCCGGCATGCGCCTCGCCCGGCCCTTCAAGATCGAGAAAATAGTCGCGGTGCCGCACCGTCTGCCCGAAGATGAAGACGCCCCACAGCACCAGCGAGGCCACCGCCGTGAACACCAGTTGCGGCACGGTGTACTGGCCGCCGGGCGCGCTCGTGGTGAAGCTCGGCAAGACCAGCGTGAGGGTGGAGAGCGCCATCAGAATGGCCAGGGCCGGCCGGGCGGCTTCCGTGTGAAAGGCCTGCACATGGTGGCGCAAGCCGCCGGCAAGCAGGCTCAGACCGATCACCCCGCCGGTGATGATGAGCACGGTGGCATAAATGGTGTCGCGGGTGAGCGTGGCGGCCTTCGCAGGATCGGTGGTCAGCATCATCGACACGATGAGCGCCACTTCGATGATCGTCACGGCCAGCGCGAGCACCAGCGTGCCGAAGGGCTCGCCCACCCGATGCGCCACCACCTCCGCATGATGCACCGCGGCGATCACCGCCCCGATGAGAGCGAACGCGCTGAGCAGCAAGACGAAGGCCTGCCCGGGTTGCGCCAGCGCCAGCGCGAGCACGCCCAGGCCCACGAAGGGCAGCGCCACGAACAGCCGTTCGATCCAGGAGGTCGATGCCGATGAAGCGAGATCGGTCGCGTCCTGAGTCATGCGGTCACCTGCTGCATCGAACCGCTGCATGACGGCGCCAAAGCCAGGTCCAGTACCGCCTGTGTCTTGCTCAGCGCAAATCCCAGGCGCTGGTAGAAGGCCAGCGCGCCTTCGCGCTCAATGCGGCTGCGCACTCGAAGGCGTTGCGCGCCGCGCTCGCGCGCCCAGACCATCGCCGCCTGCACCAGCGCGAGCCCGACGCCGCGCCGACGCAAGTCGGGATCGACGATGAGACCGCTGATTTCCAGACCCGGCCCACTTTCGAGCGACAAAGTGGGCGCCACGTGAATCCACCCCGCTATACGGTCGTTCAGACGCGCGAGCCACACGCCGTGGCCCTCCGCCTGCAACACCACGCCGAGCGTCTGGCGCATGACCGCGACATCGTCACCGTAGCCCAGGGCACCGGCCAGACGGGCCAGCCCGGGAGCATCGTCCAGCACGGGACGGCACAAGGTCAGAAGCGCGGTCTGCGCCATCTTAGACCTCGGCGATCAATTCGATCTCGACGGCCGCCCCCATGGGCAACTGCGCCACGCCAAACGCGCTGCGCGCATGGGCGCCGCGCTCGCCGAAGACCTGGGCGATCAGCTCGGACGCGCCATTGATGACCAGATGATGCTCGGTGTAATTGGGCGCCGAATTCACCAGACCCAGCAGTTTGACGACGCGCTTGACCCGCTCCAGATCACCCACCGCCGCCTGCAGCGTGCCCAGCAGATCGATGGCGATGGCCCGTGCCGCCTCCTTGGCCGTCGCCGTGTCCATGTCGGTGCCCAGCTGCCCCACCCAGGGCTTGCCGTCCTTCTTGGCGATGTGCCCTGACAGAAACACGAGATTGCCGGTCTGCACAAAGGGCACATAGGCAGCGGCGGGGGTGGAAACCGGGGGCAGGCTGATGCCCAGATCTTTCAGCGTTTGCGCAATCGACATGAGAAGCTCCGATAGGAAAGCCTCAGTTTAGGGCCAGT
>JAJTBQ010000374.1 GCA_021286835.1 Thiomonas sp. | reverse complement strand
TTCGCGGCCGCACGCCCGCGATGACCGATCCATGCAGCAACGCATTCCGCCCGGCTTCATTCAGGACCTGCTCGCCCGTGCCGACATCGTCGAGGTCGTGGGTCAGCATGTCGAGCTGAAAAAGACCGGCAGCAATTACAAGGGCCTGTGTCCCTTCCACGGCGAGAAGACGCCCTCGTTCACGGTCAGTGCGAGCAAACAGTTCTATCACTGCTTCGGCTGCGGCGCGCATGGCACGGCCATTGGCTTCCTGATGGAGCACGCGGGCATGGGCTTCGTCGACGCGGTCAAGGACCTTGCCGGACGGTACGGCATGACCGTGCCCGAACCCGATCTCGACCCGCAGCAACTCCGCCAGATCCAGCAGCAGCGCAGCCTGCATGCGGCGCTCGTGGAGGTCTTGCAGACGGCCGATGCGTTCTATCAGCACCGCCTGCGCCACAGCGATCGCGCCAAGAACTACCTCATCGCGCGCGGCCTGCAAGGAAGAATCGCCAAGCGCTTCGGCCTGGGCTATGCCCCGGACGACTGGCAGCCTCTGGCCGGGGCGTTCGCCAACTACCAGGCTGACACGCTCGTGCAGTCCGGTCTGGTGGTGGCGCGCGACGCCGCGGGCGATACCCTCGACCCGCAAGCCGAGTCTTTTGCATCGGCGCAGCGCCGCTACGACAGATTGCGCGATCGCATCACCTTTCCGATCCGCAATCTGCGGGGTGAGGTCATCGGCTTCGGCGGGCGCATCATCGACCAGGGCGAACCCAAATACCTCAATTCGCCAGAAACTGCGGTGTTTCACAAGGGCGAAGAGCTCTACGGCTTGTTCGAAGCCCGCAGCGCCATTTCGCGCGCGGGTTATGCGCTGGTCGTCGAGGGCTATATGGACGTCGTGGCCCTGGCGCAGTTCGGCGTGGAGCATGCCGTGGCCACGCTGGGCACGGCCTGTACGACGCCGCAGTTGCAAAAGCTGTTTCGCCATACCGGCCAGGTAGTGTTCAGCTTCGACGGCGATGCGGCAGGCCGCCGCGCGGCGAAACGGGCGATGGAACAGGCGCTGCCCCTGCTCAGCGACACCCGGGTGGTGAAGTTCCTGTTCCTGCCGCCTGAGCATGACCCTGATTCCTACGTTCGGGAAAAAGGCGCCGAAGCGTTCGAGCGGGAGATTGCACGGGCGCAGCCCTTGTCCGAATTCCTCTTCTCCAGCCTTTTCGACGGCGTGGCGATGGCCACGGCCGAGGGGCGCGCACAGGCCATCCACGAGGCCGCACCGCTGTTTTCCCAGATCACCGCGCCGGCCCTGCTGGGGCAGTTGGTGGCCGATTTCGCCCGCCAGCTTGGGATGCCCGCCGCCGAATTGCGGGAGGTGCTGCGGCTGTCGGCGCCAGCGCGCAAACCGGCGCCTCCCGCGGAGTCGTTCGGTGTGCAGACGGGTGCCTTGGCCCGACGCGGGCGCGGCGGCCGGGAGTCACTGCGCGCCTTTGCCGCAGTGCCGAAAGATCCGCTGCGGCAATTGCTTCCCTTGCTGCTGGCGCAGCCCGCGCTCTGGTGGGACATCAGCCCGGCCCAGCATGGGCTGCTTTCACACGAGCCCGGACCGCTGCAACCCCTGGCGCTGGCGCTCGAATCCATCCTGGAGGATCAGCCTGGCCTGTCCGCCGCGGCGCTGTGGGAGGAACTGCGTGCCGCCGGGCATTCGCCCGAGGATGTTCTGGCCGAATCGCCGGATCCCCTGGAATTGGAAGAGTCCGTGGCCAGGCAGGATCTCCACGCCATCCTGCTGCGACTGGAGCGCTCGGCGCTGCTGCGCCGCCAGGACGCGCTGGTGGCCGAGGGATTGGTGGCCGATGCCGACCGCACCGAATACCGCAGTCTTGCGCTTCGCCTGAAGGAAATCGACCAGGCGCAGCGCGGTTGACGGCTGGGCTTGGCCAGCAGACAAT